>JAZQWS010000237.1:0-4116 GCA_045632465.1 Eubacteriales bacterium | reverse complement strand
ATACGATTATTACTACGGAAGCTCAAAATCCTACGTATTCAAAAAGACGCTGACGGATGAAAGCATTGCATCCGAGAAGCCGGCGCCCAACACGCTCAATGCTTTTCACAAGCCTCCTCTTATTATCGGTGCAGGGGTGCTTCGCGAAATGGCGGAGGACGTGCTGGCGAAGTCCTATAAGCAGGCCTCACTCTTCTTCGAAAATGACCGTGCGGCATATGCGGCCGCAGAGCTTTTGCAGGATGCGGGCTACATCGCCGTTCCCTCCGACACGACCTACGAGCCGGATGCAGAGACCGTGATCGTTACGGTGCTTTCCACAGTTGCAATTGCCTTTGCCTGGGTGATGTCCGTTGTCTTCCTCGCTTTCTTCATTAACCTTTGCTCCTCCCGCACCTTAGAGGCCTTCAAGGGCGACATGGCGATCATGCGCTCGATGGGAATTCCCGTTCGCGTGATCCGCATCGGTATGTACGTGCGCATGCTGATCTCGCTGATCCCCGCATTCCTTCTCGTTTGCCTCGCGGCGATCCTGATCTTCACAACGCCGAAATTCAACGCATTCTTTACCTATCTTTACCCCTGGCAGTACGCGCTTATCTTCGCCGGCATGATCCTGCTCACAATCCGAACCACCCATAGGCAGGTGAAGCGCCTCTTCGGCGAGAGCGTTAAAAAATCCCTGAAGGGAGGCAATGCAGAATGATCCGCATACAAGGCTTGCACAAATTCTATAATAAAGGAAAGCAAAACGAGCTTCACGTGATCGACGACGTTTCGCTGAGCCTTCCCGAAAAGGGCATGGTTGCCATCTTCGGAAAAAGCGGATGCGGAAAGACCACGCTTCTCAACGTGATCGGCGGTCTCGACCGCTTTGCAGAGGGATCGCTGACGATTGAGCACAACGATATCCGCGAGAACACCGACGTGATACGCAACCAATACATCGGATACATTTTTCAGAATTACAATCTGCACAAGGCGGAAAGCTGCTTTGACAACGTTGCGGATGCGCTACGCCTCTGCGGCATGACCGATGCGGGCGAGATCGAGAGCCGCGTAATGGCTGCGCTTGCGGGCGTTGGGCTTGAAAAATACGCAAAGCGCACGCCCGACACGCTTTCCGGCGGACAGCAGCAGCGCATCGCCATTGCGCGCGCCATCGTGAAGAATCCGCGCATCATTCTGGCAGACGAGCCGACGGGCAACCTCGACGAGGCCAACACCGTTATGATCATGGATCTTCTGAAGGAGATCGCAAAGGATCATCTCGTTTTGCTCGTGACGCATGAGGAAAACCTCGTTAACTTCTACTGCGACACCGTGATCGAGCTACAGGACGGAAAGGTGATCCACATCCGCGAAAACCAATCGGCAGACGGTTTTTCGGCGCGGGACAAGAACGATATTTTCCTCGGCGAGCTTGAAAAGCGCGAGATTTCGAGCGAGAGCGCAGAGATCGAATATTACGGCGATCTGCCGACGGCGCCGATCAAGCTGAAGATCGTGAACAATGGCGGAAAGCTTTACGTTCAGATCGACACGGAGAAGGTGCAGATCCTCGATGAGAGCAGCGAAATCAAGCTCCGCGAGGGCTTTTATAAGGAAAAGAAAAGTGAAAACGAGCGCCGAGAAAGCTTCGATATGTCACGCCTGCCGCCCGTAGAAGGAACGAAATTCGGCCGTCTCTTTTCATTCAAATCCTCCATGAAGAGCGGCTATATCGCCAATTTCCGCGGCGGAAGAAAGAAAAAGAACGCGCTTCGCGCCTGCCTATGCCTTTTCTCCTCCGTGATCGTTTTGATGAGCTCGATCTTCGGCTCTGCCTTCAGAGATCTCATTGAAGCGCAAAACGCCTATAACCATAACGTTTTCTATATTAGCGCGCAGGATGCCGCGATTTCGGCGAAGCTGAACGCCGCCGTTTCAGACGCGAGCACAGGGATCGATTTCGTTCGGCTTACACCCTATCTTCAGGAGCGGGACGAAACGGTTGAGTTCCGCACGGGAACCTTTGAAACCTTTGAATTTTTCAGCTATTCCACCGACTTCAGCACGAATGCCGCAGTCCTTGACACAACACTTGCGAAGGACATGAAGCTCCTTGCGGGCAAGAAGGACGGTCTCACAAATCACGAGATCCTGATCTCCTCCAAGGTGGCGGATGCTTTGCTTGAAAAATCCTATCTCGGCTACATCGACGAATACAGAGACCTGATCGGCCTGATTTCAAACTCATACTCCCTGCGCGTTGGCAACGTGTATCTGCGTATTGCGGGCATCGTTGCTTGCGATGAATCCGCCGTTTTTTTGACCGAGCGCACCATGGCACAATGCGTGCATGAGCAATCGGCAAATCTTGCTCGCGTGGAGCTTGCCGCGGATTACGGCTTTGACGTGGCCGGCGGAGAGGCCGTTTTGGTGGTTGGCTATCTTTCCGATGGCAAGGATTACCCCAAGGCGGGTGAAACCATCAAAATCCAAGGCAAGGATGTAAAAATCACTGCCGTTCGCATTTCCTATGCGAGCTACGAAGAGTTTCTCGAAATGAACGGCTACGATAGAATGGATGATACCGCATTCTACGAGGCAATTGTCAAGGAAGAAAACCCCGACATCGCCGAGGGCTCTGCCGCATTCGAATCGGCGCTTGAAGAAGTCAAAAACGCGCACTATTACGATTATATTGACCACTATTATTTGCATTTTGACAAATATCTGGAGGACGTTTACTTCTTCCGCCCCGACAGCTCCTTTGATCTTTGGCTCTATATGGAAAAAGGAATCGAGATTGCAAAGTACACGTATTTTGCATCCGATTATTACAAGGCCGTTGGCTTCAAGGCGCAATACGGCCGCTTCCCTACCATCGATGAGCTGAACGAGCAATACAACGATTTTCCCGATATCTACGAGGCGCTGGAGCCCTATCGCGCGCTTTTTGAGCAGGAATATTACAACGAAGAGATAAACACGCATCACCCCCTCTCCTCCGCAACCTATATGGTTCACGAATCGGATTATATTGCCTTCTCAAAGCAGGTTGGCGAAACACATCCTTCCGCACTTCAAGGACAATATTATTCGCTTTCGAAGGATATAGACATCGGCGGAGCGCCTACGGATGATTTCTCCTATACCTATTACACGATGATCCATTCCTCCGATCCCGCAAAAACGGCCGCCTGGCTGGAGGCCGAGATTTTGCCCTTGATCGATGCAGAGGGCTATGTATCACCCGAGATCGTTTTAGGCAATATTATACGGAATTATGCAACGGATATCATCACCGAGCTTTTAACGCTGGCGCTTCTCCTTGTGATCATGAGCATTTGCATGTACTTCATCATGCGCTCCTCGCTCCTGAGCCGCATCAAGGAGGTTGGCATCTACCGCGCGATCGGCGTTTCGGGGAAAAATCTGATCTTCAAATTCTTTATTGAGTCCATTGTTTTAACGGCACTGACGGTGCTGATCGGCTATCTCGTCACAAGCGGATTTATCCTCGCTTGCTTCAGTATGTCCTCGCTGATGGAGGAGGTTTTCTTCTATCCGCTTTGGCTTGCGGGCGCGGATCTTTTCATCCTCGCTTTGATCAGCCTTTTCTTCGGCACGCTTCCCATCCTCTCCCTTCTCCGAAGCACGCCGAGCGAGATACTTGCAAAGTATGATATATAAATACAAAATCGCATAAAAAAGCGCGCCGCTGCAAAAGGCTGATGTTCCTAGCGGAGAATTCAAAAACCGCTGATAAGTGCGAGCATCGCATTTGACCGGTCAAGCGCAAATATGGGCTAAGCCCAAACCCTTATAACGACAGAAAGAGCAAGAGCAAAAGGAGAAATCCTTCTATTCTTGCTCTTGTTTTTCTTTTCGGCGATATGTCAAGTTCGCACGTGAACCCCAAAACTCATACTTCGTTTTGAGGACCCCGGCGTTGACTCGATATGTTCTCGCTTTGCTCGAACTCGATATATTGTCGCTTCGCTCCAATTCGATATGAGATAAATCCCTCGTTTGCGAAGCAAACATATCGAGCCGCAGGCATATCGAGTTGCGTTAGCAACATATCGAAAATCCCTCAAGGGATTTATCTCGATGCGTGATTTGTCCGTT
>JAZQWS010000236.1:0-3992 GCA_045632465.1 Eubacteriales bacterium | reverse complement strand
TCACCGCCATTATCGGTATAAAATCCGAGGATGGAAAAGGAGAATAACGCATGAATAAAAATTTGAGAAAAGCCATCAAAACCGAGCGCCTTTATTTTGACGGCGGCTTCGGAACGATGGTGCAAAGCCGAGGGCTTCCTGCGGGAACGCCGCCTGAGCTTTGGAATATAGAACGCCCCGAGGTGATCGAAGAGATCCACCGCGCTTACTGCGAGGCGGGCAGCAACGTGATCACGGCGAACACCTTTGGCGTGAACGCCGACAAGCACGAAAACTACGAGGTGCTGATCGCCGCCGCGATCGCAAACGCAAGACGCGCGGCCGAGCCCCACGGTGCTTACGTTGCGCTGGACATCGGGCCGACCGGAAAGCTTTTAAAGCCCTACGGAACGCTGGATTTTGAGGATGCGGTTTCGCTTTTTGCAAAGAGCGTACGTGCAGGTGCAAAGGCGGGGGCAGATCTTGTGATCATCGAAACGATGAACGATGCGCACGAGACCAAGGCGGCACTTTTGGCCGCAAAGGAAAACTGTGACCTTCCCGTTATCGTTTCCAACGTTTACGATGAAAGCGGCAAGCTGATGACCGGGGCAGATCCCTTGGCGATGGTTGCGCTCATCGAGGGACTTTCGGCGGATGCGATCGGCATGAACTGCGCCTTTGGCCCTGACAAGATGCTCCCCATTCTCTCCGAAATGGCGAAGCACACCTCTCTGCCCATCATCGTTCAACCCAACGCGGGACTTCCCTTTATTAAGGAAGGAAAGACCTGCTTCCCACTCGGCGCAGAGGATTTTGCAAAGGAAATGGTGAAGCTTTCGGAAGCGGGCGCAACGCTTCTCGGCGGATGCTGCGGAACAACGCCGGATTATATCCGCGCACTTATTGCCGCCACGAAGGATCTTCCTATTAAAAAAGCAAAAAAGAAAAACGAGACCGTTATCTCATCCTATACCCACGGCGTTATCATTGACAAGGAGCCGATCCTGATCGGCGAGCGCATCAATCCCACGGGCAAAAAGCGCGTGAAGGAGGCTCTGCAGAGCCAAAATCTCGCCTATATTCTTGAGGAGGCCGCCGCGCAGGTGGAGGATGGCGCACATATTCTCGACGTGAACGTTGGCGTTCCGGGTCTGTGCGAGAAGGAGCTTCTCCCCCTCGTTGCCGAGGCCGTGCAGGAAATTTCGGATGCGCCGCTTCAGCTTGACAGCTCCGATCCCGCCGCGCTTGCCGCCGCGCTTCGCCGCTATAACGGCAAGGCGCTGATCAACTCGGTTTCCGGCAAGAGAGAGAGCATGGACAAGGTTTTCCCTCTCGTGAAAAAATACGGCGGCGTTCTCGTTGCGCTGACGATGGATGACGAGGGCATTCCGACCACCGCTGAGGCGCGTGTTGCGGTTGCTAAGCGCATTCTTGCCGAGGGCAAAAAATACGGACTTTCTAAAAAGGACTTTCTCTTTGATCCTCTCTGCATGACGGTTTCCGCAGATAAAAACAGCGCGCGCATCACTTTAAAGGCCGTTGAAATGCTGACAAAGCTTGGAATGAAAACTGTTCTCGGCGTTTCCAACGTATCGTTTGGTCTGCCCGAGCGCGAGAGAATCAACGCCGCATTTTATACAAAAGCTTTGGAGCGCGGACTTTCCGCCGCGATCCTGAATCCGCACAGCGCGGCCATGAAAAACGCCTACGTTACCCACCGACTTCTTGGCGGTCTTGACGAGGGCGCGCAGGATTATATCGCCTTTGTTTCCGAAAGCGAGGTGCAAACTTCCTCGACTGCGACCGTTTCCGCGCTGACCTTGAGCGCCGCCATTGAAAAGGGCATGAAGGACGAGGCCGAGCGACTTGCCAAGGAGGCGCTTTTGAGCGAAGCACCCGAGGCGGTGATCAACGATCGCATCATTCCCGCGCTTACCGCCGTTGGCGAACGGTTTGAGAAAAAAACGCTCTTCCTTCCCGGACTCCTCATGAGCGCTGAGGCCGCCACGCGCGCCTTTGCCGCCGTGAAGGATGCGATGCCGAAAAAGGAGGCCGCAAACACGCCGCCGATCCTTCTCGCCACCGTGAAAGGCGACATCCATGACATCGGAAAGAACATTGTTAAGGTGCTTCTTGAAAGTCACGGCTACCCCGTGCTTGACCTTGGGCGCGACGTTGCGCCGGAAAGCGTTCTTTCTGCCGCTAAGGAAAGCGGCGCGATGCTCGTTGGTCTTTCCGCATTGATGACAACCACCGTTCCCGCAATGGAGGACACCATTGCGCTTCTGAAAAAGGAGCTTCCCGCTGTTCGGATCATGGTTGGCGGCGCGGTTGTTACCTCGGATTTTGCCAAGCGCATCGGCGCAGACTTCTATGCCGCAGACGGCATGGGCGCGGTGCACGTGGTGAAGGAATTTTTTAAAAAATAAAAACTAAGGTATTCTTAATGACTCGAGAAGAAATTGAACAGCAAAAAAGTTTAACATACTCTCAACTGGTTGAGTATTTGTTGGTTAAGTACGGAAAAGCAACTTGCGATTATTTTGCTCGTGATACATACAAAACCAAGAACAGAAAAGTTTCACGTTCAGAAGAGGGGCTAATTTGTCATCATATCGACGAAGACAAAGCAATCATGCTATCAAATCCTAAGTGGGCATCACGATGTCCGTTTGAATGGCAAAAAGCAGATCGACTTGTTTACTGCAACTATCTTGAGCACCTCTTGCTACATATAAAAATCGCAGAAGAACCGCGCCATCCTGATGCAATAGAAAAGCAACTTCCCGGTATAGGAGGGGCTATAAATTTTATTATTCCCGAATTAAATGACTATTATAATGGTTTCAAATATACACAACAATGGCGTCGCATTGCTTTTCAAAAAATCTCCGAAAATTACACAGAATATCTTTATCTGTTAAAGTATTTTTGGTCAGTCTTGCAATCGAACGAAATTTATAAAAAACGTTATAGCATCGAAAAAATCAGTTCAGGTTATGCAGGTAAACCTTACAAAAATATTTTAAAAGAACTAAAAACACATTAAAACAAAAAAACGAGGAAAATCGAGCGTCACGCTTAAGGACAGTTTTTAAAAATACGGCAGACCTCTCTTGAGGTGTGCCGTATTTTGCGTTTGTGGACACAAATGCAGTGCTTGTCAGGAAAATTGAAAAGGCATAAATGAACATACAGAAAAGGCTTGACAATCTAACGAGGCTTTTACAATTAATGCACCAATACTATCTGTCAAAGTGGAATTTGTTAAATATTTTACCACTATATTTGCAGCTTTTATTTATATTTCTGCTAACCCTTTGATAATTGATTTTAGTTCAGGCGAAATATTATTTAGAAAATAATCATTTGTATTTTCTGTTTGTACAATATTATCATCTAATTTATGGCTGTTGCTTAATGCATGGTAACCATTCATTAGAATTGATTTTAAATCTTGTAAGGTAACCTTACTACGGCAAACGCCTAAGTTGCTTAATTCATCTATGCATACGTTTCCAAACAGAATGTAAAATTTACAATAATCAGGTGTGTTGTCAAGTGATTTCCGAAAACCAATCAAATATCCTTTGGATTTGTCGGAATTATATCTATAGAATATTCCTGAATTGCCGCTTCTTTTATAACCATGCTGCGTTATTAAGTGTGCAGATAGTTCAACTATTTTCGCATAATACTCTTTTATGGTCATATCTTCTTCAAAATAATTTTCAGCCATCTTGCATCTGTTCATATTTAACACCTCAATGCTCTAAATTCTTGTTTGTCATTCAGCTTTGCATCAATTCTCGATTTTGTCTAACAAACTTATATAAATTCGCTCTCACCCAAATATTTTAGCACAAAAGCCGCAGAAAATCAATCTGCGGTTTCTGTTTTTCCTGTCGGTAGGTAAAACTGTCCTTTAGGGTACAACCCTATTCCTCGTTTTTTGTTTGCGTAGTTTTTTTAATATACCAAGCGGAAGCGGTCTACTCTTTATACTAAAA
>JAZQWS010000235.1:0-6115 GCA_045632465.1 Eubacteriales bacterium | reverse complement strand
CTCCCTCTTTGTTGAATTTTATTTCTAAAAAAGCCGCTTTTTAAAAATTTTTTTTTTACAAAATCCCTCTTTTTTTAAATTCTTTCCTTAATCAGCTCATTGATTCTTCTGCGGATCTTCAATATTGTCTCAGCATCCTGTGCGCAGGTATTGAATCTCAGATCCCGGCCGAAAATCTCCTCAATGGCAGAAACAACCGTTTCGTGATCGGTCAAGCTCTCGGCAAGCTGCATCGCGCGCATATCCGCAAGCGCCTCCTCAAAAACGAGCAGGCGGAGCGAGGGCATCGGCTTGCCGCCGAAATCGGGATAAACCGAGCAGGTGTCGCCCGCGGGAACCCAGTTTCCGCCGCTGGTGTCAAGATAGGGATTGATGCCAACGTAGGAATGCTGGTTGTTGTAGAAGTTAAAGCCCCACTGCAAAAATCCAACGATGTTATATTTGAACATCTGCATGCCGATCGAGCGGGTGATGCAGGACTTGTGCGCAATAAAGCGGTTGGAAACCTCCTTATGCTGTCCGCAGCAGTAATAAACCCAAAGATTCGGCGCGCCCGCCTTGATAAAGGGATCGATATGATCGTTGGCAGGGATCGGAAGATCCACCACCTTCTTCTTGTAGAAATCGAAATCCGAAAGTGCGTCCATGATCGGATAGCCCGCAAGAATGCGCTTCACCTGGCGCTTTGCCTTGTTGTAGCTTGCAAGCTGCTCCTTGGTCGGCTCGTCCGAAATATGGAAATAGCATCTTCCGTCGTCGCCTCTCTGCTTCATGTGCTTCAGGAAGGACTTCAAGAAGCTGCGCAGGAATTTTCCGTATTCCTCGCCGGCCGCATCCGTGTCCCAACCGAAAATCTTCTTGTATTCGCCGTCAACGGTGGCCATGATCTTCGGTGCATGCTCCGCGCCCCATTGCGTGAAGAGGTGCGAAATCTCAAAATATTCAATACCAACGCGGTTGCACATCTCGATCCAGCGATCCAGCTTCTTGTAGGAGAAGGAATAGCGTCCGTTCGTTTTCTTGACGTCAACGAGCTGGGTTGTCAGTCGCTCGCCGCCGATCGCGGTGTCAAGCGGCGGGGTGAAAATCGGCGTCAGAAGCAGGTTGATGCCGTGGCGTCTTGCCATAGCCGCATAGCGCTCAATGATCTCCCAGTGCGCCTCGGAGAAAACCTCCACGCCGTAGTAGCTCGCCAGGCAATCGGTGTAAAACCATTGCGTTACCTTCACGGTCTGCTTTGGCAAAACGGCGCCAATGATCTCGGCAGAGAAGCGAATGCTCGCGATCTGCTCGCCCGTCTTGAAATCCTCAAAAATCAGCGTGCTTTCAAAAATTCCCGCAGGCGCATCCTCGGGGATCGAGAATTCCATCCAAAGGCTCTCGAGAATATCGGCCGCAATGTTGATCTTGTCGCCATCCAAGGAAGAAAGAACGTCGGGATAAAGGCCGGGCGCGGTGCGCTCAAAGGCCGACGGGGTGGAATCCGGGTATTTCGCCTTTACCACGGGAACCTGGCGCACGCGATGGAGCGTAAGATAAGGCGCAAGCGCACCCTCCAGCCTCGGCTTCAGGTAAAGGAGCGAAGCGCTCTCGCCCGCATCAAGCTCTCTCTGATATAAGCATTGCAGGGAAAAGCGCTCGCCGCGCAGAGCGGAAATTTCTGCCGTTTCGGGAAAATCCGCGATGTTCTGATCGAGAAAGGGCTTTTCAAGCGAAGAAACAATTTTTAACTTCAGCATAATAAATTACCTCAAATGCAAGTTTTTTTGCAGAATCTTTTCGTAAGAAGCAGGAATGCAAGGGTAATAACGGCCGCCACCGCCGCCGCAAGGAAAATATTTTCGTTGGGCAAAAAGGAGGTCGTTCCGTCGTTGTTAACGACAAGCTCCGCGTTTTTCAGCACCGCCGCGCCGATTGCCGGGCCGATAACGCCGGGGATCAGCACCTGGCTGACGATGCGAAGTCCCTGAAATCTGCCCGCCATGCCGATCGGCGTCTTATCGCGGATCGCCGCGCCAAACACCGCCATGCCCGCAAGATAGCCGCACATCATGAAAAGCGAGCCGATGAAAACGAGCGCCACGCTCTTGAAGAAAAAGAGAATCGCATAGCCCGAAAGAAGAAGTGCAAGAGAAATACAGATCGATTTTGCGAACCCGATCCGATCGTAAAGCCGACCGTAAAAGAAGGTGAAAACCGAAGCCAGCAGGATCGCGGGTGCCATGACCAAAACGTAGTTTTCCATGCCGAGCGAAACCGAATAATAAAGGATGAGATACGGCATAAAGATCTGGATCGAAATGCCGAAGATCGCAAAGGCAAGCAAAATGAGATAGAGCGTCTTGTTTTTCAGAATCACCGCAGGGCGGAAGCCGTAAATGATCTCGGAAAAATAGCTTTCCTTTTCGCCCTCTGCGCATTTCGGAGCATCCTGGATGCAGAAAAGACCAACCGCCGCCGTGATCAGCACCGCCGCGCCGATGATCAGAAAGATCGCCCGCCAGCTGCCCTCTATCGCAAGATCAAAGGACATAAAACCGCCGAAAACAACGAGGATCGCAACGAGTGGCATCATCGCATTGATTCCCTCAACCGCGCCGCGTTGTCCCTCCTCGGTCGCATCCGTCAGCCATGCGTTAAATGCGGCATCGTTGGCCGAAGATCCGAAAAAGGTCATCAGACAGTCGAGCACGATCACGAGCGTAACGCCGAGCGAGGAAATCGTCGCTCCCGCCATCGCAGGGACGAGCTTCTCTAAAAGCGAAGGCGAAACGAGCGCAAAGCCGAGGATCGAAATGCCCCACAAAAGATAGCCGCCAACGATGATGGCCTTTCGCTTTCCGATTCTGTCCGAAAGCGCGCCGATAAAGATCGTCGTCACCGTCGCGGTAACGGCGCTTGCCGCCACCATCGCGGAAATATCCGCCGCACTTGCGCGGAAAATCTGATAAATAAAAACATTGAGATACATGTTCTCAACTACCCATGCCACCTGCCCCATCAGGCCAAAAAGCACGAGCGAAATATAGAATTTTTTCTTATCCTTCAAGAGAAAGCACCTCCAAACAAAAGCCTTTCTTTTATTGTACACGATTTTTTCTCCGCCGTCAATGCTTTTGCTAACTTTTATATCAGCAAAAAAAGGCCGCCGCAGATTTTTCCGCGGCGGCCAAAAAATTATCTTGGAATTATTATATAATTTTTAAAGGATCAGACAACGCCGTAATCAAAGCTTCCGTCCGATCCATCGGGAGCAACCTTCGCTCGCTTCGCTGGAGAGCAAGCTCTCCGACTCGGCTTCGCTCGGTTATCTGCGCCTATCGGCGCAGGGGCAAATCCTTGCTTCGAAAAGAAAAAAGCATCCCGAAATTGGGATGCTTTTTTCTTGGCGGAGAAGAAAGGATTTGAACCTTCGCGCCGATTGCTCGACCTACACCCTTAGCAGGGGCGCCTCTTCACCACTTGAGTACTTCTCCATTTGCAGAGTGGTGTTTCAGAATCTGCCTATCTATTATACCAACTCTTTTTTCGTTTGTCAAGTGGTTTTTCAGAAAATATTGAAAATATAGCGAGAAGAGGACAAAAATTCTTTTAAATTACCAAAGCGCGAGCTTTTTCAGTGCAGGGAGCGCCTCGGGAGCGGCTTCACCGTCTGCGAGGGGAAGAAAAGCAACGGAGATCGTGTGCGCTTCCTTGCCGGTGGCCTCGATCACGAGCTTTACGCAATCGGTGTTTACAGCCTGGCCCTTTGTTTCGCCCGAGCCCTCGGAAGCAGCGGGAAGGACCTCGGGGGAAAGCTCGGTGGGCGCGGCATCGCGAACGGTTAAAACGAGATCCTCGGAGAGAACGGCGGCAAAAAGGCGCTTGCCATCCTTTTCGAGAACGGCGCTTTTTCCGTCCTCGGCGAGTGCAACCTTGGCAGAGGTCTGCGCCGCCCAAACAGCCGTATCCTCGGGCAAGACTTTAATCTCGTCCTGGATGATAACGGTTTTCTTGTCTGCAATGAGCTTCATGCCGCGAATGGCCTCCTTCTCGGGGAATGCCTCAGACATATCAGCGATCGCAAAGGGATCTCCCTCTGTGCAAACGCGGTCGAGTGTTGCCTTCGCTCTGGGATATTGATCGTGCTCCTTCGAGGGGTTGATAACGAGGGTGCTGTGTCCCTCTGCGCGATAGCGATACGTGCCGGTATAGGGGCGGAGATTGTAGTTGTCGGGCGCGAAATCGTGGATAAAGCGAACCGAGCCAACGTTGAGAATAAAGGTTCCCATGTCAAGATGGCCATGGTAGGCGTTGTTCTTTCCGAAATGGATGGCGGCAAAAATGTCATCCTCGCCCCAGCCGGAGCGCATAGCGGCGTTATCGTTGCCTTGAATGGCAAAAACGGTGGGGAGCGCAAGCTCCTTTTCGCAAACGCCGGGAACGTAGTAGAGAAGCGTTTCGCTTCCCGTTGTGGTGGGATGCTTAACGATAAATCTTTTGCGGAGCGTTGCAAGCTCGGTATCGCCGAAGAGCGTTGAGATCCAGAAGAAAAGATCGGAGCAAACGTTGCCTGCGTGTGCATCACCGAAATTGAAGGAGGTCTGATCGTTGGAGGCCATGTTGAGAAGCCAGATCGGAGACTTGCGCAGTCCCTCCCAAGCGGTCAGCTCATAGTCTGTGCCGCAGGTGGCGCAGAGCGTCTTTGCGTAGTAGGCGAGATACATCGTTGCATAGCCCCAATAGGTCGGTCCCTCGGAGTAGTTGCCGTCAATGGGGGAATAGAAGGTGTGAACGGCTTCTAACGTATCGTTAAATCCGCAGGTCAGCGCCTCCTCGCAGATATCGGCAGGGAAGTCCTCGAACGCGGCAAGGATCGCCATGGTAATACCGCCGTTGCAAACCATCTTCCAGTTATCGCCGGGCTTATCCTGATACCAGCGGTAGGTGCGGGAGCGCTCGTTGTCGCGGTAATCGTCCAAAATGGACATAACGCCCTTTTGCCACATCGCCTCGCGCAAAACGGCGCGGCGCTCCTCGGTCAGATAATCGTAGAGCCAGTCGTAGCCGATCGCAAAGGCGGCCGCGAGCTCCGCCGTGTCAAGAAAATGGCGGGGGTTCCAGTTTGGCCATCCGGCGGCGGCCTCCAGCTCGAGATATGCGCGCTCGGCGTATTTTTCATCGCCGTCGATCTTATAAAGTTGTGCCAGTGTGCGAACGCGGCCGAGAACGGTGCGGGATGCAGAGAGCAGACGGATACCGTCGGGAATTGCAAATTTCGTGCATTCCGAACCCAGAATTTTTTCTGCGCCCTCGCGCATTTTTGCCATGCTTGCGGCGATCACGGGATCGTCAAGGTTGCTTTTGATTTTGGCAAAATCATCTGCCGTCAAAAGCACGCGGGGATGATTATGGTTCGGATTCTTTGCGTAAGCATCCGAAAGTATCTTTTTTCCAATCATGTGAGAGGTTCCTTTCAAGAAAATGTTTTCATAAGCCCATTGTAACACATTGCATCCGCAAATGCAAGCCTTTTTATAAAAAGAATGATGCTTCCGCACGAAAGTTGTTCTCTCCCTGCTTGACAAAATGAAACGGACATGATACAATATATTCGTCAAAATATTACTTTCGGTAAGGAAAAGAAAAATGAAAAAGCTTTTTGAAAAATGGAACAGCATCAATCTCGTGATCCGCATCCTCTGCGGTATCGTTCTCGGCGCATCGATCGCTCTGATCGCTCGCGCGGGTGACTTCGTGGAGTCCGTATCCTTCATCGGTATCCTCGGAAATCTCTTCGTAACCGCGCTGAAGGCGCTTGCGCCCATCCTCGTATTTATCCTCGTTATTCATTCGATCGCCAATGCGAAGAATTCCGTGGATAAGCGCTTCGGCACTGTCATTGCGCTCTATCTCGGAACAACGCTGATCGCATCCGTTATCGCCGTTTGCGCCTCCTTTATCTTTAAGGTAGAGGTAAGCCTGATCGGTGCAGGCGCAAGCCAGGATGCTCCCAGCGGCCTCGGCCAGGTGTTCTCGAATCTTCTCGGCAACCTCGTGAAGAATCCCATTTCCTCTATCATTGACGGAAATTATCTCGGCATTCTCTTCTGGGCGGTTCTCTTCGGTATCGCGC
>JAZQWS010000234.1:0-17675 GCA_045632465.1 Eubacteriales bacterium | reverse complement strand
ATTCTTAAAAAATCCATAAATTAAGTCTCCTTTATTGACAAAAGTAGGTTTTTCGTGTTATACTGATATATACATTTTAGCACATAAATGCATGCTTGTATATGCCTATAAAGTGTAAAAATTTGCACGATTGGGTTATTTTCTTTTGAGAAGAGGTATTTTATGTTATCCGAAATGACGGCGCTTTCCGAGGCGATTCGGATCGATGGCATCTACACGGTGCTGAAGGTGGATTATAGGGAAAAAAACGGCTTTGGCGAGGCGCACGATTTTCCCGAGCTCGTTTATATTTCGGAGGGCTCTGTCTTCAGCATTCGGGATGGCGTTGATCGAGTGGGGCGGGCGGGACAGCTCACGTTGATTGCGCCCGGCGTTTTTCATAAAAAGAAGGCGCCCGCCGCGTGCGAGGGCTGGATCATCAGCTTTGTCTGTCATTCGCCGCTTTTGCAGGGACTTTATAATCAAACGATGGATTTGGATGCCGCGGAGAGGGAAGAGATGGCTTTTGTTTTCTCCTTAGGGCTTCGGTGCTTTGAAAGAAGGCCGCAGGGCGGCATGGGGCTCTCACCCGAGGCGGACGTTTATCTTCTTGAAATCTTTAAAAAACGGCTGGAGCTTTTTCTTCTCGGATTGCACCGCAGATACGGAAAGGATAGAACGGAGGAAAGAAAAAAGGAGACGGCGGAGCAAAAGCGCATTTGTATTCTCCTGTCCGAGCGTATCGAGCAGAATCTCAGCGTGGAGGAGATTGCGCGCCTTGCAGACGTTTCTGTTTCTAAGCTGAAGGGGATTTTTCGGGAAAAGGGCGGTGTGCTTCATGCCTTTATCCGCATGAAGATCGAGCGCGCACAGCGGATGATTCGCGCGGGGCAGATGAATTTTTCCGAGATTGCGGATGCCCTCGGCTTTGCATCGCTTCATTATTTTTCCCGCACCTTCAAAACCGTCACGGGTGTTTCACCCTCGCAGTTCAAGCATCTTTTATAAACAAATCCCCTGCGTAATCCTGAACGCAGGGGATTTGTTTATACCAAGTCTAAAAAATTCCAGCAAAGCGGGAGCGGGAACCAGGAGAGGGCATGCGGGGGCAGATTTGCGAAAACGGAAGCGGGGAGAGGGCCGAAGAGCATCTGCGCGGCTGATTTTGCATTGAGCGCAAGGTCGGGCTTTCGATCCGTTACCTTTTCGCAAAGTGCGTGCGTTTCATCGGCGGCAAGCCGAAACGTTCCGTGACCTTCGATCGCGAGGATCAGCTCGCCCTTTTGCATCGGAGCAAGCGCATGGCGAAGCTTCATAAAGACGTGGATCACGCGCTCGGGGCGCAAGAGCTTAAATTTGGAGGGGGTGCAGACGTTGATGCTTTCCGCCGCGCCCGCGGCGATGGCAAGCTCCTCTTTCATCCAAGGCGCGATCGGAAGGGTGAGCGCTTCGGCGGTTTTTCTTTGCCAAGCGCAGGCGATCGCAAAGAAGACTTCCGCATTTTCTGCGCGCAGCTCGCTGACGGTCTTTCCGCCATCTGCGGCAGAAAGATAGCCGCAAGGGATGCCGCCGCGCTTTGCAATATAGGCCTCGCTGTATTTCGAGCGAAGCACAAGATAGGTGTCGCGCTCGTTTTCCTCAGGGCTTCTTTCCACGAAGCAGGGCATTTTTTCGCTTAGCTCGCGCGCGTAGCGAAGGTCGGTCAGGGAATCCCTTTCGAGTTTTTCAAAGATGATATTTTCGTAATCCGCCTCGGGGAAGGCGGCGCGGTTTTTCTCCGAAAACGTAGCGCTGTAAAGTGCGCCGCAGTCCTCAAAGCCGAATCGGCCGTAGCGCTGTTTTTGTCCGCCGAGGCGGAGGGCATCGTAGCCTTCCTTCTCGGCTCTTTCCATCGCGAGAGCGAAGAGCTTTGAAAAATAGCCGCGACCTGCGTATTCGGGAAGCGTTGCCACGTTGCCCGTGGTGGCAAAGCGAAGCACCTCGCCGCCCACGTGGAGCGTCAGCGGATAGATGCCGACAACCGAGACTAAGCGCGCGTCCTCAAAAAGGCCGATGTGGCGTGCCATATGCTCGTCGTCACGCACCCACATTTTTGGCTGGCCGCAGAGAAAATCCACGGGGCGGCTGCGCACGGCGGCAAAGCTTGTGTTCAGAACGTAGAGAAGCTCGTCGTAGTCATCCTTGCAGAGTGTGCGAATTTCCATTTTTTTATTCCTCTTTTTATATGCGTTCGATGCGGAACATTTTGGTTTCTCCGAAATACGAATCAAAGGAAAATTCGGTGGCGTTTTCGGCGTAAACTTTGTTTTCGTAAACCTCGGTCACCTTGGCGGGGTAGGGCAGGGTGAGAGTTTTCTTTCCGCCGCTTGCGGCGTGATGGGTGATGTAGTTTTTGCCGGCGAAAATTACGTCCTCCGCATCGCTGTAAACGTGCGCACCTGCAAAACGGGCAATGGCGCGAAGCACGCTTCGGTCGATCAGCTTAGCGCCGTAAAAGATCGAGGTGAAGCCATCCGTTTCCTTCACGCTCACGGCGGGATAGGGCGAGTTTGTGAAATAGGCAAGATTCTTTGCCTCCGGGTCGGCGGCATGGAAGAGGGGATAGAGATAGCTGTCAAAGTGAGAATAGTAATACGGGCCGAGACCGAAGTGGATATAGCGCTGGAAAATTCCGAAAAGCGCGCGGCGGTCAAGCCCCTCGGTGGCGGGATGTATATCGCCCGAGAAGCGGAATACGGGATCGAAGCGATCGTTTTCCATCTCGATCCTGATGCCCGTCAGAGCGCTGATGTTTTCGGCGCTCATTTTTGTTTTGGCCGTTGGATCGGCAAAGCCGCCGGCATAGATCCAGAGGGCAACCGCGCCCTCGCGGGAGAGCCTTGCGCGAATAGCCTCGCGCTCCTCTTTTGTCAAAACGAAGCAGTTTACGAAAACGTAGAGCTTATGCGGCGGCATTTTTTCGTTTGCAATGTCGCTGACGTAGTACTGCGCATAGCGCACGCCGACGTAGGGAAGCTCATGGTTGCGCAGTAGCTCTGCCACCTCGCCCGTCGTTTGCATGGAGGTCACCTGCGTGGATTTCTCACAGAAAATATAGGCAACGTCGCATTCCTTGGTTCGATCTAAGGTGTAGGCGGTTTTAGAGATCATCTGCTGCTTTTCGATGAGATCGTAGATCGCGGGGAAGCGGTAGCGCCGCCCGCCGAGAAGCTGGTCAAACCACCAATAGTAGTTATCACAGCAGATGTTTTTTCCGAACTCGCGCTTCATGGCGTTGATGGAATCGGTTTCGTCGTAAACGTTGTATTTGCGGCGGAAGAAGCGGTTTTCCGCGTGCGTGCGCGTGTCCTCCTGGCTGATGTAAACCGTTTCGTGCAGAGCAAAGGAATCCTCCGCAACGCGCTGGGCAGGGGCGCCGCCGCCCTGGCGGTTCTGATATACCGAGGGGTTCAGCATAAAATCATAATCCTTGCAGTCGAGCAGCCAGCTCACGTAGCCGTTTCGGCCGGAGGTCAGCGTGTTGTCGCATCCTTGAGAGCCGTAGCACATGCCAACGATGCGGTTCGGAGTGATGGATTTGATCACTCTCGCAAAATGTCTTTGTGCGCGCGCCGTTGCCTTATGGTGCATACGGTAAAAATCGTAAACGTGGGGGCAGGTATTCATATCCGTGAATGCGCCGATGTGCGTTCCGTTGCATTCCGCAGGGGGTGTTTCTGCATTGGAGAGCATTTTTCTCTTTGGAATGGCGGCATCGTAATCCACATTCTCTCCGAAATAATGCTCCTCGTAGGTCGGGATTCTCGGATTTTCAATGTCGGCGGCGGGATCGTTCCAAGCGGCGCGAAGATTTTCATTCGTGCCGTAGGTTTCCTTGAGGTAAAGCGAAAATTCGCGCTTCACCGCATCGCTATATCCCTGGCATCGCTGCTTTTCTCTGTCGAGGAAGAGAAGTCCGCTATACCATTCCGATGATTGGCCTGCGGCAGGGAAGCATCCGATGATGCGGTCGGCATAGGGAAGTGCCATCAGCGCTTTCCAAACTTCTCCGAGTGCCTCGCCTGCCGCCTCGCGCCAAAGCGAGGAGGCAAGAGAATACATCATCGGCAGATCTGCCTCGTAGGATTCCGTGAAAAGATGGAAGGGGGGCTTTTCTCCGTCGCTGTAGGTAATGCATTCTCCGGGATGCGCAAGGATCCAATCGATCGGGGGATGCAGGCCGATGCGAGGCAGGATATATGCATTCGGGCAGGCGGCTAAAAGCGCGCTTGCCTCTTTGTCAAAAAGCTCGATGGCATCGGGCTGAAGCCAAAGCGTGTTGCAATGAAAAAAGAACACGCGCACGCCCGAATCGTAAAGGCTTTTGAAATAGGAGGGATCAAAATGTATGCTCTTACCCCCATTGTCACGCGTGCGCACGGTCACGAATGCGGGCGGGATCGTCTCGCCGTTTACTGTGATGGCAACGCGCCCATTTTGCTTGATAACTTTTACGTCTGTCATAAAAATCTCCGCAAGTTTATACTTTTTTAAAGAGAAAACATCTTTTATCTTATTTTATCAAAGCGTATTGACAAAAACAATGCACTAATTTATAATTATGATATAATATTTTATCATCTGCCGAGGTGGCGCTATGGAGCTTGTGGGATGCACGCGGCTATACCGCGAAAAATTTAACGAGGAGCATTTTTGTAAGGGGGATCACATTCTTCTCCTGGTTTTGGATGGGGGCTTTTTCGTTAAAAGCGAGGAGGGAGAATTTCAAGTGGAAAGACTCCAGGCCTTTCATTTCCATAGGGGCGTTACGTATGAACGAAGGATCACCGCGCCGATGGCAATGATCGTTTTTCGTTACCGAAGCGATGCGCCGCTTTTCGAAAGCTCGCATCTTGTTTTCAAAGACACGGCGCGTGTATCCTCAACGGCGACACTTTTTTCTTCCTGCGAAAATCTTGCCGATGCGTGGAAAATACGCGCGCATCTTCTCTCGGATCTTGCCAATCAATACGCCATCGAGCAGAGCCAAGGGGATCTTCGCCCCGTGCGGGATGCGCGGATTCTGAAAGCGGAGCAGATCCTGCGCGGTGGGATGGATATCGCCCCCTCCATAGCGGCGCTTGCGGGCGAATGCGGACTTTCGCACGCGCAGTTCATTCGCCTTTTTAAGGAGAATCTTGGGCAAACGCCCTCGGATTATATTGCTTCGCAAAAACTGGAAAGGGCGATGGAGCTGCTTTCGCAAACCGATCTTTCCGTGAAAAGAATCTCCGAGATCTGTGGGTTTGAAAATCAGTACTATTTCAGCAATTTTTTCAAGCGCCGCGTTGGGTGTGCGCCGAGCATTTATCGCGAAAATATGCTGTCGATTCTTTGATATAAAATAGGTAGAAAAAAGCCGATGCGGAAAATTTGATCCGATCGGCTTTTGCTTTTTAGTTTTGAGAGTTCTCTTCCGAAAGTGCCAGCGATTCTTCGAAGAGCGCGCGCATCTCTTCAAAGGTGGTGGCCTGATGGATGCGGCCGCGCAGCAGCGATGCGCCGCGAAGCCCCTTTAAATAGGCAGACATCTGCTTGCGCCCTTCGAGAACGGCGAGCGTTTCCCCTTTGTGCTCGATGGAGAGGGAGAGCTGGAGGAGCGCGGTTTCGATGCACTCGGAAAGAGAGGGCGGCTCGTAGGTGCGCCCATCAAGCGCGGCGGCCACCTCGGAAAAGATAAACGGATTGCCAACTGCGCCGCGCGCGATCATAACACCGTCCACACCCGTTTCGCGGATCATGGAAAGCGCATCGGCGGCTGTGTTGATATCTCCGTTTCCAATAACGGGTATTTGAACACTATTCTTTACATTTTTGATGATTTCTCGATCTGCGAGGCCGGAATACATTTGCGCGCGTGTGCGCCCGTGGACGGCGATCAGTGATGCACCTGCCGCCTCTGCGGCCTTGGCGCAATCCACGGCGTTGCGGCGCTTATCGTCAATTCCCGATCGGATCTTGACCGTTACGGGGAGCTTAACGGCGTTTACAACAGCGGAAACGATATCAAAAATAAGAGAGGGGCTTGCCATAAGGGCACTCCCCTCGCCGTTGCCGAAAAGCTTCGGCACGGGACATCCCATGTTGATATCAATGGCCGCGGGGGCGCATCCCCCTGCCGCTCCCTCGGAAAGCATACGCGCCGCTTCTGCCATCACACTCGGCTCTTTGCCGAAGATCTGAATGGCGCAGGGACTCTGGCTTTCGGGGAAATGCGCCAAGGCACAGCTTTTTTTATCGCCGTAGGTAACCGCCTTGGCGCTGACCATTTCCGTCACTAAATATTCCGCACCCAATCGCTTGCATACCTCGCGCATTCCGTAATCGGAATAGCCCGCCATCGGCCCGAGAAAAAGGCCGTGCTTCAGCGTCAGGTTTCCTATTTTCATGGTGATTCTTTCTTAAATTACAGATGCAGGACTCTGTCCTTGATCTCGGAGGTTCTGCCTTGGTTCCAATACTGCGTTCCGATATAACCGCAGGTTCTTCTTGCAACGTTCATCTTCGCCTGATCGCGGTTCTTGCAGTTTGGGCATTCCCAAACGAGCTTGCCGTCCTCATCCTCGCAGATGGCGATCTCTCCGTCGTAGCCGCAAACCTGGCAATAGTCGCTCTTGGTGTTCAGCTCGGCGTACATGATGTTGTCGTAGATAAACTGCATAACGCCAAGCACGGCCTCGATATTGTTCTGCATATCGGGAACCTCCACGTAGGAGATCGCGCCGCCGGGAGAAAGTGCCTGGAATTTTGCCTCCAGAGTGAGCTTATCAAAGGCGTCGATCGGCTCGGTTACGTGTACGTGATAGGAGTTGGTGATATAGTTGCGGTCGGTCACGCCCTTGATGATACCGAAGCGCTTCTGCAGGCACTTTGCAAACTTGTAGGTCGTGCTTTCCAGCGGCGTTCCGTACAGAGAATAGTCGATATTCTCGGCGGCCTTCCATTTTGCGGTGTATTCGTTGAGCTTCTTCATGATCTCAAGGCCGAGCGCCTCGCCTTCGGGCTCGGTGAGCTTCTTGCCGTTCAGGGCATAAACGCATTCCCAAAGGCCTGCGTAGCCCAGCGAGATCGTGGAGTATCCGCCGTGCAGATACTTATCAATGGTTTCGCCCTTCTTCAGGCGGGTCAGCGCGCCGTACTGCCAAAGGATGGGAGCGGCATCCGAAAGCGTTCCGGAGAGGCGCTCGTGGCGGCACTGCAGAGCCTTGTGGCAGATCTCCATTCTCTCGTCGAATACCTGCCAGAATTTTTCCATATCCTTTTCTGCGGAGAGACCGATATCAACAAGGTTCACGGTAACAACGCCCTGGTTGAAGCGACCGTAATACTTCGGCTTGCCTTCCTCGTCGAGATAGGTGGTCAGGAAAGAACGGCAGCCCATGCAGGTGTAGCAATGACCGTCGCCGTTTTTGTCCTTCTTGTTCTGGAGCATGATCTTCTCGGAGATATAGTCGGGAACCATGCGCTTTGCGGTGCATTTTGCCGCAAGCTCGGTCAGATAGAAATACTTGGAATCGGGGGTAACGTTCTGCTCCTCGAGAACGTAGATGAGCTTCGGGAAGGCGGGGGTGATCCAAATGCCCGCTTCGTTTTTAACGCCGCGGTAGCGCTGGGTCAGCGTTTCCTCGATGATCATCGCAAGATCGGCCTTTTCCTGCTCATTCTTTGCCTCGCCGAGATACATAAACACGGTGATGAAGGGAGCCTGTCCGTTGGTGGTCAGAAGCGTTACAACCTGATACTGGATGCATTGAACGCCCTTGCGCACCTCGTCGCGCAGCCTTTCCTCGGTGATGGTGGAGATCAGCGCCTCATCCGTAACGCCGGCGCGGCCGAGCTCTGCCTTTACCTGTGCAAAGATCTTCTCGCGGCTGATCTGAACGAAGGGTGCCAGATGCGTCAGGCTGATGGACTGACCGCCGTATTGGTTGGAAGCAACCTGCGCGATGATCTGCGTTGCAATGTTGCAGGCGGTGGAGAAGCTGTGGGGCTTCTCGATCATCGTTCCGCTGATAACCGTTCCGTTCTGAAGCATATCCTCAAGATTCACGAGGTCGCAGTTGTGCATATGCTGAGCGAAATAATCGCTGTCATGGAAGTGGATCAGTCCCTCCTCGTGTGCCTTCACAACGTCCTCGGGAAGAAGCAGGCGGCGCGTGATGTCCTTGGAAACCTCGCCGGCCATGTAGTCTCTCTGCACGGAGTTCACGGTGGGGTTTTTATTTGCGTTTTCCTGCTTAACCTCTTCGTTGTTGCACTCGATCAAGGAGAGGATCTTTTCATCCGTCGTGTTCGCGCGGCGAACGAGCGCGCGCTTATAGCGATAGGTGATATAGGTCTTGGCAAGCACGTAGGCGCCCTTGGCCATCAGCTCGGTCTCAACCATATCCTGCACTTCTTCTACGTTAACGGCACGATGCAGCTTTGCGCATTTCTCTTCAACGATGAGAGCAATGGCCTCGATGTCCGCATCCGTGATTCTCTCGTATTCCTCAACCGCATCGTTTGCCTTGGCAATGGCTGCGGCGATCTTCGATCTGGTAAAGATGGCTTCCGAGCCGTTTCTCTTGATCAGTTTCATTTTTTCGTTCCTTTCTTCGGGGGTTAGGGGGCTTGTGAGGGGGTTAAAAAAGGGCGAAAGATCTTCTTTCACCGCTTTGAAATTTCTATATATACCGTGGGAAAATCGCGTTTTTTGCGCTTTTTCGATCGGCATTTTTGCCTCTTTCACAGGCCGTTTTTTGTTTCTTGCATGCATCTATTATACACCATATATAGTGATGTTGTCAATAGAAAAAAACTATATCTTGTGTTTTTGGCGTTTTGAACAAAAAAGCAAAGACCTTTTCTACCTTTTGCCGAAAGAAGGCGGAAAGCTCCTTGGAATCGCGCGGGGAGACCCGTAGCGCAAAGCCTTGAAAACACTTGCTTTTTCGGCCCTTCAGGGGATAAAAAGACGGCTTTGTGCATTTTGGAGAATGGCGCGGAAGGGAGGTGCTTGCCACAAAAAGATTTATAAAAAATTTTCAAATTCAATTAAATATATTTATAATCTTGTATTATAATATTGCCATAAAATATTTAGAAGGAAACAGAAATGCTCAAATTAAAGAACATACGTAAGGTTTATGTGACTGCATCGGAGCGGGTGGAGGCCCTGCGCGACGTTTCTCTTTGCTTCCGCAAAAGCGAGTTTGTTTCTATTCTCGGCCCTTCCGGCTGCGGAAAAACAACGCTTTTGAATATTATCGGAGGACTTGATCACTATACCTCGGGTGATCTTTCTATCAGCGGTCGAAGCACGCGCGCCTTCAAGGACAGAGATTGGGACGTTTACCGTAACCATCGCGTTGGATTTATTTTTCAAAGCTATAACCTGATCCCGCATCAGACCGTGCTGGAAAACGTGGAGCTTGCGCTGACGATCGCGGGTGTTTCCCGCGAGGAGCGCCGCAGAAGAGCTAAGGTTGCGCTTGACCGCGTTGGTCTTGAAGGAAAATATTATCAGAGACCGAACCAGCTTTCGGGCGGCCAGTGCCAGCGCGTTGCCATTGCGCGCGCACTCGTAAACGATCCCGAGATCCTTCTGGCAGATGAGCCTACGGGCGCTTTGGATACGCAGACCAGCGTTCAAATCATGAACTTGATCCGCGAGATCTCCAAGGAGCGTCTCGTTATTATGGTAACGCATAATCCCGAGCTTGCGGAGGAATATTCCACGCGTATCATCCGTCTTCTGGACGGCCGCGTGGTGGAGGACACCGATCCCTTCTCCGAGGCGGGCGATCAGATGGAAAACTCGCTTTATCGCAGATATGATAAGCACAAGCGCCGCGGCGGCGGAAGAGAAAAGGCGAAGATGTCGGTATTCACGGCCTTCCGTCTTTCTGCAAAGAATCTCATCTCCAAGAAGGCAAGAACGGCGATGGTTGGCTTTGCGGGCTCGATCGGTATCATCGGTATCGCGCTCGTTCTGGCGCTTTCTGCGGGTATCAAGGGCTACGTTGCCTCCATGCAGGACGATATGCTTTCCGGAAACCCGATCCGCATTGCCGAAACGGCGTACGATTTTGATGCGATCACGGATCTCATGTCCTCCATCAGCTTCGACGAGATCGAGCAGGTGGACGGAAAGGTGTTTATCAACTCGATGCTTGGCTATATCGCCGAGATGCAGAATGCGACCGACGCGATCATTCTGCAAAACGAGATCACCGAGGACTACATTAAATACGTAACCTCCATGCCGTCAGAGTATTATGCGGATATGATTTTCGGCTACGGGCTGGATATGTCCAATAATATCTACACCGATTTCGTCGGAGAGGGCGGCAAGGAGCAGAAGCTTTCCATCAGCGCGCTGACCGCGCTTTATACCGCGGTGCTCGGACACACGGATTTCAAGGAGTACGCTTCGTTTATCTCCGCGCTGATTCCTTCCTTTAAGCAAGCGCCCTCCAATGAGAACTACATCTCGGATCAGTACAACGTGCTCGCGGGCGATATTGCCACCGGCAAGGGCGAAATCATGCTGGTGCTGGATGCGGATCGCCGTATCTCGGATCTTCTTCTTGCAAGACTCGGATACTACACGCAGGAGCAGTTTATTAATATCGTTCACGAAACCACCGAGAGCGAGAATTATAATCCCGATCATAAGAAGGAGTACTTCACCTACGAGGAGCTTCTCGGCAAGACCTTTACCTGGCATGCAAATGATGCGATTTTCACGAAGAATGAAAATCCTATGACGCAAAAGCTCTCCCCCTTCCATTATAATCACACGGCAGACGGCGTGACGGATGCGGATGCGCTGGAGCTTAAGGTTGTCGGCATTCTCCAGCCGAAGGAAACGATTTCCTACGGATGCATGACCTCCGGCGTTTATTATACCTCTGCGCTGGCGGATTACGTTCTTGAGAAGAACGTTGATTCCGCAATCACCACCCATCTGAAGGATAGCGAGACCGAGTCCTTCCAGAGCATGATCGTTGCCGGCATGAAGATGGGACTCTATTACGATCTTGACTTCACCTACGAGGGCGCGGATTACACCGAGACCGTATTCGTTGGCTCGGATGCATCCTCTGCTCTGGCGCTTGGCGGCATGCCCGGTATGGGCGGTATGGGCGGCAGCGCGGGCGGTAGCGCAGGCGGCGGTGCGAGCGGCGGCATGGGAGGCATGGCATCCGGCATCCAATCGCTTTACGTTCTCTCCCTTCGCCACCTTGGCGGAAACGATCTTGCCAACTCCGTGGATGTTTATCCCAACAACTTTGAAACTAAGGATTTTGTAAACGCATACCTCGATGCATGGAATGAGGACGGTGATATCACCGTGGACGGCAAGGTGCTGGTCAAGGATGCAAGAAGCGACGTGACCTATACGGATACGCTCTCTCTCGTTATTTCCATGATCAACACGATGATCAACATTATCTCCTATGCACTGATCGCCTTCACCTCGATCTCTCTCGTTGTTTCCACGGTTATGATCGGTATCATTACCTACGTTTCCGTTGTGGAGAGAATCAAGGAGATCGGCGTTATCCGCTCGATCGGCGGCCGCAAGAAGGACGTTTCCCGCCTCTTCACGGCAGAAACCTTTATTCTCGGTTTGCTCTCGGGTGTGTTCGGCATTGCCGTAACGTACGGTGTTTCTGCGATTATCAACCTTATTCTGAAGGGCGTTGATATTCCCGCAATCGCAAATCTTCCGATCGCGCAGGCAGGTCTGATGATTCTTCTCAGCGTATTCTTAACGCTGATTTCCGGCGTTTTCCCCGCGCGCTCTGCGGCGAAGAAGGATCCCGTTGTGGCTCTGCGCACGGAATAATTCAATCGAATAAAAAGCAAGGGCTGTCTTTTTGTGACAGCCCTTTTGCAAAATCAAGGAAGAAAAAAAGATGTACGAGTTGATTTTTCTCACGGAGCGCCTTGGCTACGTGGATTGCCCCGCAAAGATCGGCGTTTATAAAATAAACAATGAAGAAATCGCTTTGATCGACAGCGGAAACAATAAGGGCGCGGCCACCAAGGTGCTTCGCATTGCAGAGGAGAAGGGATGGAAGATCCGCATGATCCTTTGCACGCATGCGCACGCCGATCATATCGGCGGCAACCGCCACATTCAACAGAAAACGGGATGCAAAATTTATGCGCCGATCGGCGAGCTGGATGGGGTTTGCCATCCGATCTTAGAGCCGATCTCCCTCTTCGGCGCGCGCCCGCCCAAGGCACTTCGCCACGGCTTTCTCTTGGCAGATGAAAGCATAGCCGAGCCGCTGACCGAGGCGGTTATGCCCGAGGGACTCTCGATCCTTCCGCTCCCGGGACACACGCAGGATATGGTTGGTTTCCTGAGCGCAGACGGCGCGGCATACCTCGCGGATGCAATGGCAAGCGAGGGAACGATCGAAAAATACGGCATTCCTTTTCTCTATGATCCCGGGATCTACATGGAAACGCTGGATCGGATCGCGGCGATGGAGGCAAAAATCTTCGTTGGCTCGCATATCGCGCCTGCGGAGGACGTCGCGCCGCTTGCGCGCTTCAATCGTGCCGCAACGGAAAAGGTGATCGCTCGGATCCTTTCCATGGCGGCAGGGCCGATCGGCTTCGAAGCCCTGCTTGCAAAGCTTTTTGAAAGCTATGCGCTCGCAATGAGCATCGATCAGTATGCCCTGGTTGGTAGCACGGTGCGCTCTTATCTTTCTTATCTTTTGGATGAGGGAAGAATCGAAACCCTGATTGAAAACGGAATACTTTGTTGGAAAAGCAAATAATTGTTTACAAAGCGAGTGATTTTTATGAATTTTAAGGAAATTGCAGAAAACAGACAATCCTGCCGTGCATACGATGCGGCGCGTGGCGTTGAAGAAGAAAAACTTTCAGCGATTCTTGAGAGTGCGCGCCTCTCTCCCTCGGCCTGCAACGGCCAGCCCTACCATATCACCGTTTGCAGAGGCGAGGCGGCAAAGGCGGTTGCGCTCGCGGTGCAGGGCATGGGGATGAATAAATTTGCTTCCGACGTGCCCGTGATGCTCGTGATCTCGGAAAAGCCTTACGTTGCTTCAGCGGCGCTCGGCGCAAAGATCAAGAAAAACGATTATCGCTCCATTGATATCGGCATTCTGGCCGCATATATCACGGCGGAGGCAACCGCGCAGGGACTCTCTACCTGCATTCTCGGCTGGCTGGACGATAAAAAAATCCGCGAAATCTGCGACCTTGAGGGAGCTGTGCGCCTCGTGATCACCCTCGGCTATGCCAAGGAGGGCGACGCACTTCGGAATAAAAAACGATTGCCGCTCTCTGCGCTTGTGAGCGAGAAAAATTAAAGGGAGAAATAGCGTGAAATAACTTCACCTATGTTTTACTTAAGTGTTCACGCTAATGAACACTTTGTGCGGTCGCCATAGGCGACAGAATGGAGATTGATATGAGAAAGAATTTCGGCGTTAAGGCTTGGCTTTATCCCATGCCCGTGCTGATCCTCGGCACGTACGATGAAAATGGAAATCCAAACGCAATGAATGCGGCATGGGGCGGCATCAGCGAGGAAAACGAGATCTCGGTTTGCATCAGCGAGGATCATAAAACCACCTATAATCTTGAAAAAACCGCCGCCTTCACGGTCAGCGTTGCAACGGCAGAAACGGTGGTGGCCGCCGATTTCGTTGGCATCGTCAGCGGCACGGAGGACGAAAAAAAGATGGAAAAATGCGGCTGGACGGCTGAGAAGAGCGCCTTTGTCTATGCGCCGCTCTTTGCCGAGCTCCCCTTTGCTCTGGAGTGCCGCGTGAAATCCTACGATAAGGCGTCCTGCCGCCTCGTGGGCGAAATTGTCAACGTTTCGGCAGACGAAAGCATTCTGGATGAAAAGGGAAGAGTGGACGTCAAAAAGCTCGATCCTATCTGCTACGATCCCGTGGCGCATACCTATCTTCGCATGGGCAACGCGGTTGGCAAGGCCTTTTCGGATGGCAAGAAGCTGATCTGATTTTAATAAAAAAAGAAGGATATCCGTTTCTCCGAGTGGAGGCGGATATCCTTTTTTGTATTTTATAGCTTGATTTTATAGGAATTCGGTACGGCGGCCGTGCTCGCATTTTCTGCCGCCCGGCAGAGAATTTCGGCCTCGGCGAGGGGGAGATCGCCGCAGAAAAGCGATGCTTTGGGGGCTTTGCCGAAGATCTTTGTATAGAGCGCCGCGGCGGCGAGATAGCTTCCCGCATAGGAGGGATGCGAAAGATCGGGATTGTAAAGATCGATGCCGCTCTCGCTCGTGTAAATTTCGTAGAAGGCAAGACCTGCGTGTGCCACGGGAATGTCAAGCTTTTCGCCAATGGCGGCATAGGATGCGGCGAGCCGATAGGTCATCGTTTCATTGGTGAGTCCGTGCTTTCCGAGGTCGGCGCTATTGCTATGTCTGCCCCAGGTGGCGTAAAGCATCGGCTTTGCCCCGGTCGCGCGGATGCGCGCCGCGAGATTTTCCACGGCGGCATCAAATTTTTCGGGCGCGATCGCGGGGCGAAGGCTCTGCTCCTGGAGAATCACGATGTCATATTTCTTTTCTCCCGTGAGCGCCGCCTGCACTTTGGCGCCATGTTCATCGGCAGGATCTGCGAATTTCTCTAAGGTCCAAGCGCCCTTCGTGATGGCGGTGACATCCACGGTATAGCCTGCCGCGGTTGCCATTTTCTCGAAGATCGCCGTTGGCATATCGTTATAATAGGTGTAGCTGTTGCCGATAAATAAGATTGAATACTTCATTGTTTCTTCCTTTTATCTTCAAATGTCGAGCAATCTCTTTGCATTGCCTGCAAAAACGAGGGCCTTTTCCTTGTCGGTGAGAAATTTATCGAAGGCAACGCCGCCAACGTACATGCCGGGGGTGCAGGTGGGATAATCCGTTCCGAAAAGAACGTGATCTGCGCCCATCTCGCGCACGGCACGATGGAGCATTCCGTAGCGGAAAAGCCCCGTGCCCGAAAGATCGAGATAATAGTTCTTGCTCATTTTTGCGCGCGCAAGATGGCGCATAAAGCGCGGCATCTCTCCCGGATGCGCGGCAATGAGAACGAGATTTTTATGGTTTTGCACCATAGCATCCATCGCATCGGCATCCTCGTCCGAATGAAAATTCACGATCATATTGTATTTTTCGGCCTCGTCAAGAATCCGAGAGAAGGCGTCACTCGCATAGGTAAAGCCGTAGCTTTCCCATTCGCTGCTATACGGTACAAGCTCGCCGATCAGACGCACGCCTGCCTCGTTCATGCGATGGATCTCCTCTATGGATTCTTCCACGAAGGCGGGATGCACGTGAAAGCCCGGAATATATGCGTTGCCGAAAATTTCCCGAAGCTTCAGCGCATCATCGTTGGCTCTTTTCAGCCGATCCCAAACGTTTTTATCCGCTTCATGCGGTTTTGCAATGACTGAGCCGCAGAATTTTGAAACGCCGAGCGCGCGCATCTCTTCAAGTATGTCGCCCGATTGAAGATTGCAAACGCATTGATGGCTGCAAATGTTGTTTTCGGAACGGAGGAAGGGATGCGTATGAAAGTCAATAATGTCGTAAGGCATTTGAAAACCTCTTTTCATTATGTTTATTTGAAAATGAAGCGGTTATTTTTCTTGCTTTTCCGGATTTTTAAGGATTTCGAGAACTCCGTCAAGCTTTGTGATCTCGTAATTTTCGGTAACGTCAATGCCGTTTTTATCGAAAATCTTCAGATCGCCGATGCTGCAATTCGTTGTTCCGATTTCGGTGATCTCGCCGAGGTATTCGATCTCTCCGATCGAGTGCCCCTCAAGAAGCGTGCCGAGTGTAATATCATAGCCATCGCATACGAGGGGCTTTTTATTCTCATCCTCGTCTGCATCATAATATTTGGAAGCGCTTTTTGCGGTCAGCTCGATGGCGCGCTTGTCAACCTTTGCTGTCAAATACGCGCGGGGATCGTTATCCGGCACTTCAAATATAACTCTGCACCGTTCGCTCACATCCTGCCATCCGCAAAGCACCGTATAAGGTGTGTAGAAATATGCGGTGGTGTTCAGGTCGTTGAGCGTCAGATATTGCATGGCCTCGGCGATGGATATGCGCGGGGAAATATCCATGGTTAAGCCATTGCCGATCCGGAGGATCTCAAAGTCATCCGATAGGAAGGTTAAGGGGGTGTTGCTGTAGTATTTTTGGATCATGTAGCTGTAAACGTGGATTACCTCCGCGTTGTAATCCAGAACTTCAAGCACACCGCTATGCAAGATGATGTTGAATTGATCAGTCACGTCAGATCCCGAGGGATCGAAGAGAGAGAAATTCTCAATCACGCTTTCTTGCGTTCCGGGATCAATTGCTTCGCCGCCAACCGTAACGGTGTAGGTGTAACCTTGCGTTAGCAGATCGCAAAAGGTCGGATTGCCTGCCACAAGATGCTTTGCATACAGAGCTTCTCCATCGTAAAGCTTCCATTGATACACGGGCGTGATCTCGATGCTGTCCGTGTTTTTGTGATAGCTCGGAGCGGGCAGAATCCGAAGCTCGCCGTAAACGGGGGTGATCTCATAGCAATAGCCGATATCTTTTCCCGCCCCGTTTCTCACCGTGCCGGAAAACTTGTTTTTCGTTTTTCCGATTTCGGTGATGCTTCCGGTTGCCGCCATATCAAGCGAATGAGAGGAAACGAGCGAGCCGCTGTAAATTCCGAGCGGCTTTTTGCAGGTCAGCGCAAGTCCGTCATAGATCTTCTGCGCGCTGAAGGAAACCACGGTGATTTTGCGAGGCAAAACCGTCAGCGTGCCGGGCGTGGAAGATACGGTGTAATTCGCCGTCATATCCTTTCCCTCGCGATCCACAATGCGATATCCCGTGAGCGTATTGGCTGCAATGCCGGGCTCAATGATCGATCCGCTTGCCAAAGCCTCAATCAGCTTATGCCCGGTAACAAGTGCAAATTCGTGCGGGCTGACGGCGGTGATTTCATGCGCAGTGGAGGTGAAGGGCAGATCATCGTATTCTCTTTCCCGATCCAGCATCCGAACGTGGATGGGGCGCGGATCAATGGTGATCCGTCCTTCTTTTGTATGGATTTCGTAATTGCTTGTTACGTCCGTGTTTCCTCGCAGGATCGCGGTGCTTTGTAAATACGATGCAAAGCGCCCTGCGTTTTGCGCCGCCGTTGCCGTAATGATGGCGGTGTGTCCGTTGACCGGTTCATATTTGGAATCTTCGCAAAGCTCTGCGGCCGTTGCGTAATGCTCTTGGCCGTCATAAACGGCATGCACTTCCTGCGGGCGAAGCGTGATGCTTCGTTTTTCAACGGTGAGTGTACCGTAAACGTAGGCGATTTCATAGTTCTTCGTTACGTTTCTTTCCGTGTTCCAAATGGCGACGGTTTTAACGTTTTCCACCGTTCCGGCATCCAATATCGTTTTGGCGGAGAGAATTTCGCAGTGATCGCCGTTTGCTAAGTTCTCTGCAAAAACAAAGTCGGTCTGATGCACGCTATCATCATATACCCAGGTTTGGTTCGGTGTTGTTACCGTGATACTGCGGGGAAGAACGGTGATCGTTCCCATATCCAAGGTCACGTGATAATTTTTCGTTTTGTTTTCGCCTTTTTCATTCCAAATGCGGAATGTCATGG
>JAZQWS010000233.1:0-4360 GCA_045632465.1 Eubacteriales bacterium | reverse complement strand
ACAACGAGCTTGCGGCATTTCTGCGCGTCCTCGCCGAGGCATTCCATATAGTCGGTTGCGAAATCGACCTTGGCTTTTTTCGTCAGCTGAAGGAGCTGAACGCCGGCGGCGGTTCTTGTGGATTTTTCGGGGATCAGGGAGCTCTTGATCAGGGCGCCCTTGCCGTTATCGGTGCGGATGAAGATCTGCGAGGTGGTTTTATCCTTTTCGTAGAATGCGCCGACGGGCTTGGATACGGTGGAGAATGCGCCGGTGATCTTCTTTCTGCGCGTTTTTGCCACATAGCAGGACATCGGTACGCGAACGCCCTTACCGTTTTCAAAGATATAGATCACGCGATCCTCAGGGATGATATCAGTGATGCACTTGCATCCGATGACACGCTCGTCATCGTCCATGCCGAGCTTGGACGGAATATAGTCACCCATCTGGGCGGCCTTCATAAGCTCAAAGTCGGCAACGTAAGCGCGGTAGATCTGTCCCTTATCCGTAAAGAACAGAAGCTCGTTTTTGTTCTCCGCATCCTCCTGGTAGACGATGAAGTCGCCCTCCTTCACGCGGTATTCCTCTGTGGAGCGCGTGGTTTGCATCGACATCTTCTTGAAATATCCGCTCTGCGTGTAAACAAGGCGGCAGGTATAGTTCTCGAAGAAGATATCCTCCTTATCCACCTTTTCCACAGTTGCTTTCTCGATGATGGAGGTATTTCTCGGCTTGCCGTACTTCTTCTTGATCGCCTGCAGCTGCGTGATGATCTCGGCCTTCAGCTTAATATCGTCGCGGATGATCTCCTTTAAGCGCTCAATATCCTTCTGCAGAGATTCGATCTCGGCAATGCGATTCAGGATGTACTGGCGGTTGAGGTTACGAAGCTTGATATCCGCGATGTATTCCGCCTGGATCGTGGTTAAATTAAAGCCTGCGGCAAGGTTGGGAACAACGTCCTCCTCCTTCTCCGTTCCGCGGATGATTTTGATCGCCTTATCGATATCGAGAAGGATGGCGGCGAGGCCGAGAAGCAGGTGAAGCTTATCCTCCTTCTTTTTCAGATCGAAGCTCATTTCGCGCTTCAAGCAATCCGCGCGGAAGCGAATCCATTCAAGAAGGATATCCTTCACGCCCATCTGGCGCGGCGTTCCCTCCACGAGGATATTAAAGTTGCAATCGAAGTTATTTTCAAGCTCGGTGGCGGCAAAGAGCTTCTGCAAAACGAGGTCAAAATTGGCATCTCGTTTCAGATCGAAGGTAAGCTTAAAGCCGTTGAGGTCGATGGCGTCACGCACGTCCACAACCTCGCGCAGCTTACCGGATTTGATCATATCCGTTGCCTTTTTCATGATCGACTCGATGCTGGAGCTATAGGGGATCTCGAGGAAATCAATGGAATGATCCTTGGCATTCAATTCATACTTTGCGCGCATACGAAAGCTTCCGACACCCGTTTCATAGATACGGCGCATTTGCTCGCGATCGTAAAGAATTTCCGCGCCACCGGGAAAATCGGGCGCTTTGATGATATCAAGGAGGCGCTCTGTTCCCGTGTTCGGATTTTTCAAAAGCGCGATCGTTCCGTCGCAGATCTCGGCGAGGTTAAAGGAGCAGATCGAGCAGGCCATACCAACCGCGATACCGAGGTTGGGAGAAACCAGGATGTTCGGGAAGGTTGTCGGCAAAAGAACCGGCTCCTTCATCGTGTTATCATAGTTCGGCACGAAATCCACCGCATCCTTATCAATACCCGAGAAAAGCTCGTTACAGAAGGGATCCAGCTTTGCTTCGGTGTAACGCGAGGCGGCATATGCCATATCGCGCGAATACTGCTTACCGAACGAACCCTTGGAATCGATGAAGGGATGAAGAAGCGCTTCGTTACCGCGTGTTAAACGCACCATCGTTTCGTAAATCGCGGCATCACCGTGCGGATTCAAGCGCATGGTTTGACCAACGATATTGGCACTTTTTGTTTTCTGCCCTGTCATAAGTCCCATTTTATACATTGTGTATAGAAGCTTACGGTGCGAGGGCTTAAAGCCGTCGATTTCCGGGAGTGCACGCGAAATGATAACGCTCATAGCATACGGCATATAGTTTTTCTCCAGCGTTTCGGTGATCGGCTGGAGAGTTGCCGGCGCCTCATTCTCCATTAAATTTTCTTCTTGCTTTTTCTTCTTAGCCATAACGACTCCTTTTTGGAAAGGATTTTTTGCCCGCTTCAAAGGCGAACGATATGATGCGAGGCCGCGCGGATCATGCGATTATAAAGCGCGAGACCGATGCCGCTTTTGCGCGGCAGGGGCGCATAGATATGCGAGAGCGCCTCCTTATCGGCACGGCGCAAAATTGCGAAGAGAAGATGCGCTTGCAAAAGCTCGTCCTCTTTTTTTCCAAAGGCATAAAGCTTTGCATTCGGGAAAGCGGATTCGAAGAGCGGCATATCCTCATCGTAGGCAATAATGCCGATCGAGTCTTCCCCTTTTTCTTTGATATAGGCGATCCGGCGCTCCGCATTTCCGTCGAGTAGCGTTACGGGCGCTGACGGTGCATAATGGCGGTATTTCATTCCGGGCGAGGGAGCGGCTTCGCCCTCCTTTAGCCGATCGGTTACCGCATCGGAGATAGCGAGAGGCACGCCTGCAGCCTTCTCAATTTCCTCCGGCGTGATTTTTCCGGGGCGCAGAAGTGTTAAAATTCCGCTATCCTCAATTTTCACGATCGTGGACTCCAGGCCAAAATCCGCACTTCCGTCATCCAAGATGATATCCACACGCCCCATCATATCCTCCGCGACCTGCGAAGCATCGGTGGGCGACGGCTTGCCCGAAAGATTTGCGGAAGGGGCGGCGATACAAACGCCTGCCTTTTCGATCAAAAGATTTGCTACGGGATGCTCGGGGCAACGCACAGCAACGGTGGCAAGACCGCCGCGCGTTTGCATCGGAACGCTTTCCTTTGCGCGCATGACAACTGTCAGTGGGCCGGGCATAAATGCCTCAGCGAGGCGGAAATACAGCGAATTTACCTCCGCATAGAGAGATGCATCTGTGGGATCTGCGATATGTATGATCAAGGGATTATCCGAGGGCCTTCCCTTGGCTTTGTATATTTTTTCCGCCGCTTCAGCGCTCGTTCCGTCCGCACCGAGACCGTACACCGTTTCGGTTGGAAAAACGACGAGTCCACCTGCGCGTATGCACGCGGCCGCGCGCTCGATATTGGCAATTCCCTCTGCCGCATCCATGCGCGCATTCAAAAGCTCGGTTTTTATCATTGTTGTCCCTTCAGCCTTTCTGCCACGTCAAAGGCAATGAGCTCCGCTACCAGAGCGCCGATGTTTCCGTTCAAAAACGAATCCAGGGTATAAAGCGTTTTTCCGATGCGATGATCCGTGACGCGGGATTGCGGGAAATTGTAGGTTCGGATCTTCTCACTTCGATCTCCGCTACCGACCTGGCTTTTGCGCTCGGAGGCGATGCGATCGTTTTGCTCCTTCTGCTTCATATCATAGAGCTTCGTGCGCAAAACGCGAAGCGCCTGCTCTTTATTCTGTAGCTGACTGCGCTCGCTATCGCATTCGATCACGAGCCCCGAGGGCTTATGCGTCAGCCGCACGGCAGACTCGGTTTTATTGATATGCTGACCGCCCGAGCCGCTGGACTTGCAGGACTCGAATTTTATATCGGCGGGGAGAATTTCGATCTCCACCGCCTCTGCTTCCGGCAGAACCGCAACCGTTACAGCCGAGGTCTGGATCTTTCCGTTCGATTCCGTGACGGGAATGCGCTGAACGCGATGCGTTCCGCTCTCGAACTTGAACTTGGAATATACGTCTTTACCCGAAACGGAGAAAACGATCTCCTTGAGGCCGCCAAGCTCGGTTTCATTCGCGCTGAGAACCTGCACCCTGAAGCCGACGGAATCACAGTACATAGAATACATGCGGTAAAGATCCGCCGCAAACAACGCGGCCTCCTCGCCACCCGTTCCCTGACGGATTTCAACGAGAACGTTTTTGCCATCATTTTCATCTTTTGGGATCAGGAGCATCTGCATTTCATCGCGCAGAGTGCGCTCGTTTTCTCGCAGGGCGCGATATTCCTCCTCCGCGAGCTCGCGAAGCTCCGCATCTGCAGAGGAATCCTCCATAATCAGGCGCGCATCCTCTGCCGCCTGCTGATTTTCCTTGTATGCTACGTACGCCTCCGCAATCGGCGAAAGCGAGGTATATTCTTTCATTACCTTGGCATATTTCTGCCCATCGCTTGCAAGATCCGGAAGCTGCATCATCTGCTCCAGCTCCTTGAAGCGATCGTATATTTTTTCGACCTTTGCTAACATTTTCTCCTCCTGAAATTTTGCTTAC
>JAZQWS010000232.1:0-5900 GCA_045632465.1 Eubacteriales bacterium | reverse complement strand
AGATATTGAGGATATCAAGGAAATTGAGCGCCTCGTGCGAGAAACGAGATTAACCTATTCGATGGGCGAAACCGGCTTTTACCGCGCGCCCGCCATCTTCTGCCGAGAGGAATACGAGAAGGGGACGTTCGGCAAATTCGTTTACGCAGAGGCACATTACAATCACGATATACGGAATATGGAGGACAGCTTCAGAAGCTCGGGGGGCGAGGATTGGAAACGCTTTGCGGGCGTTCCGCCGATGTATTACCCCACACATTCCACTGCTATGGTGCTCTCTGCCCTCCCCGGCGTTTACGCAACGAAGGTGGCGGCCTTCGGCTTTGAGGGAAGCCCTCGAACGGATATCTTCGGCACAGAGGGACAGAATATTTATAACAATCCTTTTTCTAATACAGCCATGCTTTTGAAGCTTTCAAACGGCGGTATTGCGCGGATCAGCGAAAATCGTTGTGTTGGCTGGCGCGCACCCGAAACCTATATTTCGCAGTTTTACGGTAGCGAGGGCGGGTACGAATTTTCCGTTGCGAAGCATCATCTCGCAAAATACCGTGAGGATGATCCCAAGCGCGTGACGATGACGGATGTGACAAAAAAGCTGATGCCGAAGGAGGCCTACGAGATGATTGAGGCCAATTATGCAAAAGCGATACAGGAAATTGCGGACGGCTTTGGCTTTCGCCTTGCATCTCCCATTCAGCCAACCGAACGGCTCCCAAAGGAATTTGAGGGAATCCACAACGGGCACAACGGCACGCATCATTTTTTGATTGATGATTTCTGCCGTGCTTTTGCAACCGGAAAGCTCTCCCCCACCAATATTTGGCAATGCGCACGCTGGAATATTCCGGGCCTGACGGCACACAAGTCCGCGCTTCTCGGCGGCGAGCTTCTTGACGTGATCGACCTCGGAGATCCGCCCGAGGATTGGGAAATTTTAGATTATAAAGCATAACAAAAGAGCACCGCGACCAAAAATGTCGCGGTGCTGATTTTTTATTATCGAACAACGATATTTACGATCTTGCCGGGAACAACGATTTCCTTCACGATCGTTTTGCCCTCGATAGCGGAGGCGATCTTCTCATCTGCCTTAACTGCGGCGAGAATGCCATCCTTATCGGCGGCGGCGGGGATCGCAACTACGGCGCGAACCTTACCGTTGATCTGTACGGGGAAATCTACGGTATCGTCTACCGTTTTGCTCTCGTCATAGGTGGGCCAGGGAGCGATGGAAACGATTCCCTCTCCGCCCATCATCTCATAAACCTCCTCGGCTACGTGAGGCGCGAAGGGAGAGAGAAGCTTAGCAAAGGTTTTTAGCTCACACTTGGTGATCTTGCCACCGTCGACAATGGTGTTTACAAGCGCCATCATTGCGGCGATCGCGGTGTTAAACTTCATGTTATCGATATCCGCGGTTACCTTCTTGATGGTCTTATGGAATACCTTTTCAAGCGCGGGAGTTACACCCTCGCCCTCAGCGATATCTACGAGGACAAGGAATCTCTCGAGGAAACGCTTGCAGCCCTTGATGGACTGAGGATTCCAAGGAGCGGCCTTCTCAAAGTCACCGATGAACATCTCATAAAGACGCATGGTGTCTGCACCGTAATCACGAACGATATCGTCGGGATTTACAACGTTACCACGGGACTTGGACATCTTCTCGCCGTTTTCGCCGAGGATCATGCCGTGGCTGGTTCTCTTCGCATAGGGCTCCTTGCAAGCAAGAACATCGATATCGAAGAGGAACTTTGCCCAGAAACGGGAATACAGAAGGTGAAGCGTGGTGTGCTCCATACCGCCGTTATACCAATCAACGGGCATCCAATATTCAAGAGCTTCCTTGGAAGCAAGAGCCTCCTTATTATGCGGATCGCAATAACGGAGGAAATACCAGGACGAGCCTGCCCACTGGGGCATGGTGTCGGTTTCTCTCTTTGCCTTGCCGCCGCACTCGGGGCAGGTGCAATTTACCCAATCGGTCATGAGAGAAAGGGGAGATTCGCCGGTTTCGGTGGGCTCATAGGACTCAACCTCAGGCAGACGGAGAGGAAGCTCGGACTCGGGAATTGCAACCCAGCCGCACTTCTCGCACTCTACGAGAGGAATGGGCTCACCCCAATATCTCTGACGGGAGAATACCCAGTCACGAAGCTTGAAGTTTACCTTCTTCTTACCGATTCCCTTTTCCTCGAGGAATGCCGCCATTGCCTCCTTGGCATCGGCAACCTCCATACCGTTCAGGAACTCGGAGTTTACAAGCTTACCGGTTTCAACGTCAACGAACGCCTCGTTCTGCACGTCGCCACCTGCAACAACCTCGATGATCGGGAGATCAAACTTCTTTGCAAAATCCCAGTCTCTTTCGTCGTGTGCGGGAACGGCCATGATAGCGCCCGTTCCGTAGCCTGCAAGAACGTAGTCGGAAATGAAGATCGGGATCTCCTTGCCGTTTACGGGGTTGATCGCTCTTACACCCTTGATCTCAACGCCCGTCTTTTCCTTCGCAAGCTCGGTGCGCTCGAAATCGGACTTCTTGCCTGCGGCCTCGCGATATGCAACAACCTCGGCATAGTTTTCAATTCTATCTGCCCACTTTTCTACGCACGCGTGCTCGGGAGCGATAACCATGTAGGTTGCGCCAAAGAGCGTGTCGCAACGGGTGGTGTAAACCGTCAGAGTTTCGCCTGCGGTGGTTGCAAAGTCAACCTCTGCACCGTAGGACTTACCGATCCAGTTGATCTGCTGTGTCTTAACTCTCTCTATGTAGTCAAGTCCGTCAAGATCCGAGATCAGGCGGTCTGCATACTCGGTGATGCGGAGCATCCACTGGCTCTTTACCTTACGGATAACGGCAGAGGCGCAACGCTCGCAAACGCCGTTTACAACCTCCTCGTTTGCAAGAACGACCTTACAAGAGGTGCAGAAGTTTACTGCCATTTCCTTCTTGTAAGCAAGTCCCTTCTTGAACAGCTGAAGGAAGATCCACTGCGTCCACTTATAGTAATCGGGATCGGTGGTGTTGATCTCTCTATCCCAGTCAAAGGAAAGACCGAGCGCCTTGAGCTGGCTCTTGAAGCGCGCTACGTTATTCTCGGTTACGATGCGGGGATGGATCTTGTTCTTGATCGCATAGTTCTCGGTAGGAAGACCGAAGGCATCCCAGCCCATCGGAAACAGAACGTTATAGCCCTGCATTCTCTTCTTACGGGAAACGATATCAAGAGCCGTATAAGGTCTCGGATGGCCTACGTGAAGTCCCTGGCCCGAGGGATACGGGAACTCAACGAGCGTAAAATACTTGGGAAGCGTGTAGTCCTGCTTTGCGGCGAAGGGCTTCTTCTCGTCCCAGATCTTTTGCCATTTTGATTCGATCTGCTTGTAATTGTACTGCATTGTCTCATCTATCTCCTAAAAAATATTATTTTTCAATTTTAAATTTCTCGTCTACCATCTTGCGAATCGGCTCGATATCCATGCGCCGATCTTCGGGAAGAAGGCGATCAAGATCATAAAACTCACGGCTCTGCACGTCAAAGACATTTACGATAACGTCTGCAAAATCCACGAGAACCCAAGAAGCGCCCGAGCGCCCTTCCACGCGATACGGATGCTTTCCGCGCATGGACATTTTGTCTACCACATCGTCTGCCATAGCGAGGACAGCGGTGGATGACGTGGCGGTGATGTTAATATAATAATCCGTGATGGCGTTTTCCTCACCAACGAAATACGCCGTTAAATTCTTGCCCTTTTTTTCAAGCAGAAGGGCGATGATAGCCTCTGCGAGCGCCGCAGGGGATGCATTTTCCAAATCCTTGGCGGGGGCAAACGCTTGATTTTCTAACATAAAGGTCTCCATTCTGTCGCCACGCGGCGACCGCACGGAATGCATGAGCCAACGGCGTGTTTTATCGCTTCACGCCGAATGCTCAATCCGTCTTTTTTTGTTTTATTTTCAGGGAGGAAAGCTCCTCCTCCGTATAAACACGAGGGTGAAAATGCGCATCCTGATAAATATTCAGATGCGAAATATCCGCGCCGTCACAAAGGCGATGCGAAGGATCAAAGGCTGCGCCGAAGGGAAAATACGAAGAAAGCAATTTTTCACAACTCGGACGGTTTACAACGTAATACCAGTGCCCCTCGTAGGAAAGCGGCTCGCCCGGCAACGTGAAAAACACCGGGGAAAGCGAGGAGAGGCGCGAATGCGCAAATACGCCGAGCGACAAGGCGCGGCTCGGGGAAAGATCCGTGATCAGATCCGCACGCATGGAAAGCAGAAGGCGGATAAGCTCCGAGGGATGAAGCTCGGTGCGCGCACGGCGAAGCATGGCGGACAAAACGAGCTTTTGCATATCCACGCGGCCGAGATCTCCCATGGCATAGGTTTCGCGATGGCGCACGAGGCGCTCTGCATCTGCACCGCTAAGAAGCTGATCGCCCGCGGGATAATGCTTATCCTCGATCCAAAGCGCCTGCGGAAGATGCACACAAACGCCGCCCATCGCATCCACCGCGGCACGAAGAACCGCCGCTGTGAAGGCAACCGATCCCGTGATGGGGATCGAAAGAAGCTCGCTGATCTGCTTGCTGAGATAGGAAAGCGCCTCTTCGGAGGAAGCGCCGCCGTATCGACGGGAGGCATAGATGCCGTTGATCTTATTTTGCGCTTCGGGAAAGGAAACGTAGGTATCGCGGGGAATCTGCATGACGCCGAGGTGCGATTTTCCCGTGTCCACCGAAAGAAGAAACAAAACATCCGTATTCTCGGCGGCTTCGTCTAATCCTGCAAAGAGGATGACCACGGGCACATCTGCCAGAACATCTACCGAATCCTTCGGCTTTTCGAGGCAGGACACGCAAGATATAAGAACTGCAAAAACAAGAAAGACAGAAAAAAACTTTTTCATAGAGGACTCCCGCATTTTTTCTTATCTTCCCTATTTTCTCGGGGGTTAATTCGATGTAATTGTTGACAAAACCTCATCACGCGCGACAACGGTATCCTCGCAAAGAGAGAAGCCGCGCTCGTTCAAGAAGCGGATCGTGCTTTCCAAAATCTGCAAAAGGATGGTATTCAACGCTTGGATGGGCGCGATGCCACTCTCTATCATGGAGAAGAAATACTCTCTCGCCGCCATACAACGGGAATATTCTCTGCCCTCCTCGATATAATCCGCAACAAAGAGGATCTTATCGAAAAGAGACATTTTTGCGCATCCCGTGGTGTGCGCGCGGATGGCCGAGATCACCTGCTCGGATTCTCCAAAATAGGAAAATTCTTTTTTAATACGATCCTCCGCGGTAAAGGAATGGAGGATGGCAGGAGATTTTTGCTGACTTTCGGAAAGCTTCATTTGCATCTTTGAGATGATCGCGCGATGCTCCGCTTCGCTAAGCTCCTTCGTTATATCATGGAGGAGCGCCGCGGCACGGATATAGAAGGGATCGATCTCTTTGAAATATTCCGACATACGAAGCGCCATTTTTTCGACACCGAGCGTGTGGCGATAGCGCTTCTCGCTCATGTATGCGCGCACATCCTCACGAAGGGAGGAGAGCAACGCATCTCTATCGCGGGCGGGCCAGAGCCCTTCCTTGCGGATATAGGAATACACGGCGGGCGAAAGCGCCTTTTCGGCGCGCCAGGGAGCATTGGACATATTCGCGCGAAGCTCGGAGGAGGAAATCTCCTTGACGGGTGCATCAACGATGTGGATACGCGCGCCGAATTCACGCTCATATTTTTTCTTAGCACTTTGGATCTGCCCGGTTATATCCCCATCTTCTTCGCGGCGCACGAGACAAATCGCGGCCTTTTCAAAAATGATCTCGGGGGAGCGCCAGGTTGGCAAAGAGAGAAACATATCCGTTCCGCAAAGGAAATAGAG
>JAZQWS010000231.1:0-1628 GCA_045632465.1 Eubacteriales bacterium | reverse complement strand
GCATTAACTCCGTAATTTACGATAAATGCGATCATCCGACACCTTACGGAGGTGCAGGGCGCTTCAAGCTCAAGCCCGATAACTGGAATGCAGTTTGCAATATGGGCTCTATCGTTGGCGCGGCCATGCTGATCTGCGACGGCAAGATGGGCTATGTTACCGACGGTATTCTCGATATGTGCGCAGAGCAGATCGGCGCTTCCCTTTCCTCACTCACGCAGGATGGACTTGTCCTGAAGCAATATGCAACGGATGGCTCTTACGTGGAGTCCAATTCCTACTGGTCCTACGGAACGAGTTCGCTTTTCAAAACGATCGGCGCGCTTCACAGCTTGCTCGGCACGGATCTCGGCCTGCACTACACCTGGGGACTTGACAAGACCTGCTACTATGCGGTTCAAACCGAGAGCGCGGAATACGTCGGATGGAACTACCACGACGGAAATCTCGGTGCGCAAGGCACGGGTACGTTCTATCTCTACGGCTTCATTTCGGGCGACAGAAACCTTTACGCACTTCGCCGCGAGCAGCTGAAAAGAGGCAAGACCTCCGGGCTTTACGATATTCTCTACGATCCCGAGCTTCTTGGCGAGGAAATCCCCGCTTTGCAGGCAATGCCTCTGGACTACCACATGGAATCGATCGACGGCTTCACTGTTCGAAGCGGATGGAAGCCCGGCTCGATCTATGCAGGCCTTCTCGGCGGCAAAAACCCCATTGGCTCAAGCCACCAGCAGATCGATGCGGGATGTTTCGTTTACCATAACCACGGCAAGCTTTGGTTTACAGACCTCGGATCGGATAACTATAACCTGCCCGGCGGATATTTCAGCAACAACAATCTCTTCCGAAGAAACGCAGAGGGCAACAACACGCTCTTCCTGACATCGCTTCCCCACGGCCAGGCGCTGAACACAAACTCTCCGATGATTGAGCATAAGTCTTCCGATACGGCATCCTATGCCATTGTAGACACCACGGCGGCATACGGCGATAAAGCGATCAAGGCTCTGCGCGGTATGCTTCTAACGGCAGACAGAAAGACCTGGATCCTTCGTGACGAGGCCGAGTTTACAGAGAATGAAAACGCAATCTGGGCGGCAAACTTTGAGAGTGCAAGGATCACAGCGGAAATTTCCGAGGACGGAAAGAAGTGCCGTATGTCCTATGAGGATGGCGCGGCCATTGACGTTTACCTCTTTACAGAGGGGGCGAAGTTTGAAATCGTTGGTTGCTATGATTTCCTTCTTGAACAAACGCAACGCCCCGTTGAGGGCGAATATCCCCGAGATAACTATTCTCGCCTGATCGTTCGCTTTGAAAGCGCAAAGAAGATTGAGTGCACGATCGTTGTTGAACCCGTGGGCGATGCGGCCAATTACGTGATGCCCCTGTGCGAGTGGAAGAACATCTGATCACATAAAATCGTGTACCCCTTTTTGGAGACGCTTTATATAAAAGCGTCCCTCTATCTAAATCCGCACAAATGGAGTTAACATGAGAAAAAAACTGATTTTGGTTGCCGCGCCGCCCGCATGCGGAAAGACCTATGTTTCCGAGCGACTCGCAAAGGATCTTGGCCACGCCGTTTATCTTGACAAGGACATGCTTGCGCCCCTGATTCGGCG
>JAZQWS010000230.1:0-12850 GCA_045632465.1 Eubacteriales bacterium | reverse complement strand
TTTCGCGGTAAGGGTGGAAAGGCGAGGTAAGAGCTCACCCGCGCTTATGGTAACATAGGCGCGCTGTAAACCCTATCCGAAGCAACACCTTGCGTTTGCTTTTGCATCGGCGGCCCGCCGAGATACGCATGGTGGCAGAGCGGCAAGGCTTGAACTGCGGAGCGATCCGCAGTGAAGATAGATGATTGCTGCGCGAAAGCGTACAGAACCCGGCTTACAAGTTCAGTCAAAAAGAAATCCCCTCCACATCCGGAGGGGATTTCTTTTTGACTCTGTAGGGACAGGCGTCCTCGACTGTCCGCCTACTGCAGGCTCGGGCAAATTTCGACTCTTGCGTTATGAACGCAATTCACCTCCAAAATTCCGCTTCGCTATCTCGACTGTCCCTACAATGATGAACGCTCTTTTTTATTTTCTCCGTGTTCCATTATGGTACAAAACAAAGAAAGAAAACGAAAAATAGAGAAAAATAATTGTAGAAATCCGCGGTTTTTAAATTTGCGATGCAAAATCGCTTCTTAAAGAAAAGCAGTTTTTTTCAGACTAAAAATTGTTTTTTTCTATTGCTTTTCGCGCGCGTGTGTGTTACAATAGGGTTACAAGTCATTTATATCAAAAGCAACAACGAAAGGATTTACAAGCAATGCTTTATACATATTCCGTTACACCGCTTTTAGAGGATCATTTTGAGGAAAGGCTTGCGGATCTTATTGATCAGCATAAGAGAAATATCAGTCTGATGCCGCTTTTCTGCGCTAAAATCCAGCCCGAAGGCACACCTCTTTGGAACAAGGGCGAGAATATAGCAAGAATTTACCGAAGATACAAAACCGAGCTTGACAAGGCCGGCGTTCCCTCCGGCGTTCTCCTGCAATCCACCTTCGGCCACGGAACGGCATCCATGGACCGCGCACCCTTGCAGTTTATGGAGCCGATGGACGGAAGCCCACTTTTTGCCTATTGCCCGATGGACGAGGGCGTTCTTGACCGACTTTGCAGAGAAATCAAGATCATTGCGGCAGAGCACCCCTCCACGCTGATGCTGGACGATGACGTGCGCCTCATGATGCGCCCGGGCATTTGCTGCGGATGCCCTCTGCATATGGCGGAATATAACCGCAGAATGAAGAAAAATTTCACCAAAGAAGAGCTGAACGAATATCTTCTCTCCCACGATCAGAACGATCCCTTGGTGCAGGGCTTTGTTACCTTGATGCGCGACACCTTAGTCCATGCGGTTACGAGAATGCGCGAGGCGGTTGACTCCGTGGATCCTGCGATCCAAGGCGTGAACTGCACCAGCGGCGACGAATGCGACTCGGTTATTTTCACCAATCCGATCTGGTGCGGCAAAGGAAATCCCACCATCGTGCGCACACCGAACGGCACGTACGCACCTCTCACTGTGAAGTATTTCAGCGACACGATGCGCAGAGCGGCGGTTTGCGGTGCAAGACTTAAGGACAACGGCATTAAAGTGGCACTCGCGGAATGCGACACAATTCCCTTCAACCGCTACGGAAAGAACGCGAGATATCTGCACTCGCATTTCACCGCATCGATCCTTGAAGGACTCAAGGGCTCGAAGCACTGGATCACGAGACAATCCTCCTACGAGCCGAAAAGCGGCGTTGCCTTCCGCAACATTCTCGCGAAGCATTATCCCTTCTATGAAAAAATTTCCGAGCTTTCGGATCATTTGACCTTCGTTGGCGCAAACTCTGCCTTTACGGAGCAGAAATGGCACGATTTTTCATCGAGCAACCGCTGGCAATATCATTCCAATTACTGGGCAACGAAAAATCTTGAAAGAATGGGACTTCCCTTCTATTTTTCGAACAAAAACTACAAGGCAACCTTCCTCGAGGACACCATCGGCCGCGATCTGCCGGAGGAGGAGATCCGGGCGATGTTTGAGCGCGGCTCGGTGTTTATGAGCGCAGAGGTTGCTGTGGACCTCGAAAAACGCGGATACGGCGATCTTCTCGGTGTGAAAGCGACGGAATTTGATTACGAAAAGATGGGACGCGTGGCCGGCGAGGCCTTCAACGAGGATGCTTCCCTGATCTGCCAAAAGCAGAAAAATTTGATGCTTCTCACGCCTACAAGCGACAAAACCGAGGTGATTTCCTACAACTACCGCCAAGAAGACGGCGTTCTCATCAACGTTTCACCCGCTGTAACGAAATTTATGCGCGAAGACGGAAAATTCACCGTTGTTTACTGTGGCACACCCGATGCGATACATCGCTATACCGAGGGATTCGCCTTCCTCAATGAGACGAGAAAGCAACAGTTTATTGCACTTCTTTCCGAGGCGGGCGCGCTCCCGATCTATTTGCCGAGCGAGAACGAGCTTTGTCTGCGCGCGGGTTATCTTGACGATGGACGGATGCTCGCCGCGATCTTCAATCTCGGCTACGATCCCGAGGAGGAAACCGTTCTTTACCTTGAAAAAGAGCCGACGGCAATCGCGTATCTTAACGAAAACGGAGAAGAAATTCCCATTTCCTTTACGAAAAACGAGGAAGGCTTCTACGTGCTGCCCGTTTCCTGCGAGCCGCTCTATCCGACGGTTTTGCTGATAAAATAAACAAGAAGCTCCCCGCGCTTTTTTTCGGCGCGGGGAGCGGTTTTTATGGATTTTTAGAATCGGATATAAAAACATTTCCATCCGTGCTCCAGAAGGAGTCTTCATTTCCAATATCCACCGTCGGAAGTTCCCATTCAAAGAGGTTTCCCGAAGACGTTATGACGTCTTTTTCAGAAAAGGAAAGAATTTCAGACTCCGGAGCAATATATTTTTTCTTTTTCATCGTATTTCTCCTTATGCACGAAGCGAATCGACATACACCTTTGCATGATAGGTATAATCATGCAAAGCGGCAATTAAGGACGCTGCGCTCGGATTTCCGGCACAAGCATGATGATAATTGGAAAGACTGAAGGTATATTTCTCTTCGCCTGTACGGATGGTCATTTCGTCGTAAAGCTCGTTGATATAAAGACCTGCAAAAAGAGCAATTCCGTTTTCTCCTATCACTGCCGTTTCAATACGCCCCGTACTGAGCGTTAACGTTACCCGTTTTCCTACCGTGCCGCGAATGGCAATGGCATTATCGCTATCTATACGATAGGTAATTTCCGTTAGCGAGCCTTGCGCATTATCCGAGGGGGCGGAAACGAGCGTTCGCTTTTCATAACTGCTCGGTTTTTTACAACTACTAAAGGGTGCACCGGTAGCCTCGCGCACATATTCCACCATAGCATAGGTTACATTATGTGCTTTGACATATTCCTCCGCATCCGACGCGAGAATGGCTGCGGCATACGCTTCGATGCTGATCGGCACATAGTGCGCATTTTCGCCAATAAAAACGGTCAGATTCAGCTCTTGCGCCGCCGAAGAAGGCGCGATCACGGCAGAAATCACATAATAGCCGTTTTCTGCGATCAGATCTGCGATCGAATACGTCTGTCCTGCGAAGGAGAACGCATCTGCATTGCCGAGAATTTCTGTGTCAAGAAATATGTTAATGCAGATCTCTCCGAGCAATGTCAGATTCATACGCATTGCAGCCGGACGAATGGCGGCGAGCGTTTTCTCCGCGCGATTGATGCCTTCCTTTACAGTAAGATCCGAGAAGGTGTAACCGAACAGGTCATCCGCAATCACATTATCATGCGAAAGCGTTACGCCCACGGGAGCGTATTCAAAATCTCCGAATCCCCAATCGACAAGACCGATTCCCATAGGCAAGGAGACACTTTCCGAGATAGGAACTTCAAAGGCAAGATATTTTCCCCCTGCGCTCTTCCCGTAAGTCAGCGCGGAAGGTACGTCGGAAAGCGCAATTCCCTCGATAGAGGATGCCTTCACTGTGCCTCCGATGACGGAAACCGAACGAAGAGTTACCGTTCCCGCACCCTGCGTATTCACCTTGGGATTCGCCGCAATCAACACTATGCCGCTCGCTTGATGCTTTCCCAAATCAAAGGTGCAATCCTCGTAGCAGAGCGAAAGGAAATAAGATACGCGCGTTAAACCGAAGGTGGTGGGAGACTTCACCTTCGTTCCCTCCGCAAAGCGGAACACAATGTCCTTGAACGTAATATAGTAATCCGTTTCGGCAACGCTATAGCTGCTAAAATTAACGAACGCGGTTGTATCAAGAAGCACCGTTCCGTTTTCGAACGTAAGCCTCACTTCTTTTCCGCTCTTTGCTTCGGATTCAATCGGTGCACTGCTTCCGGCCGTGGTCAGCGTGTGTCCGCCCAGGTCAACCGTCAGATTAGAACGCTTGGAAAGATTGGAGATTCTTGTGGTTAGCGTAAAATCGCGGCGAAGAAGAATGATGGCGTTTTCAACGGAGCGCATTGTATTTTCCATTCCTCCATCGGTAAAGAAGTTTGCGCTGGCCGTCTTGTAGGTATACGTCCCATCTCCGTTATCCTCAAAGGCAACGAAGGGATAGGCCAAAAGAGAAAGCTTGCTTGCCGGAATATCACCGTACGGCGTGGAAAGCGACATTGGCTCGTGGACATACGCCGTTCCATCCGTGGAAATCGCGCCGAAATAGTGGGGAGTGCCGTCAAGATCGGTGTATTTCAGGCTTCCCGAAAGATCCGCCGTAGCAATCACCTTAAAGGGCCGACCGTCGCTTCCCGCTCCAAGCGTCATGTGTCCGCCGGTCTGCACGATCAGATTATAGGCCATCACTGTGCTCTTACCCGTGATCAGACTGCCTCCGTTCACGAACCAATTCAAAACATAGCCGCCAGAGCCGTTATAGCCGGCACGAATGGCATAAAGACTGTCCTTATTGCAAGCGGAAAGATCAACATCACAATCCTGCAGTGTAATATTATAGGTTGCAAGATAGTTTGCGGGCACATGATAACCGTGACGGATCAAAGCGCTCGTTTCACCGAAAGACTCACCAAGGGTGATATCAAGATTCGAAAGTTCGATATTCGCCGTATTATTTCCTTGCGAATAGATGCAAATCACAGATGCCTTGCCGTTGCTGTATACGCTTCCGTTCGTTAAACGGAACGTCGCACCCGAGGCGGTTGCGGTGAAGGTAAAGGAATTGTACTGCCCGGCTTTTGTTATATCCAGGGTATGGCCTCCAAGATCCAGCGTTAAAGTGCTATTGGCACCAATAGTATCCAGATTATGATTGGAAGCGGACATTGCGTAGTCCTTACGCAAAAGGAGAACGGCTTGCTCACCGTATCCGTAGGAGGTCGGCAAAGCGCTGTAAGCATTTTTGCATTTCCATGCCCCGTTCTCCTTCACAAAGAGGAGAATGGGATAGGCAAGAGGCGAAAGCTTATCCGTGGGAATATCTCCATACGGCGTGGACAGCGACATAGGCTCATGCGCATACGCCGTTCCATCCGTAGAAACCGCGCCAAAATAATGCTTTTCGCCTTCAAGATCGCTATAATAGGCTGTGCCGGAAAGATCGGCTTTAGCAACCAAGCGGAAGTCACTTCCGTCCTTTCCTTTGCCAAAGCTAAGGCTACCGCCCTTTTCCATCTTTATATTGTTAGAATAGAACGTGCTTGTGCCCGTGGTCAAGCTACCGCCGTTTACCTTCCAGTTCAACTGATATCCGCCACCGAAATAACCCGCACGAATGGCGTAAAGAGAGCTACTGTTGCAAGCGGAGATATCGATATCACAATCCGAGAAGGTGATATTGTACGTTGCAAGATAATTTGCAGGAGAGTGATAACCGTGGCGAATGAGAGCGCTGGTTTCGCCGAAGGACATGCCCAGCTCGATAGAAAGATTCTCGAACGTCAGATTGACGGTATTGTTACCGCCCGAATAGATCGTAGCCAAGGAAGCCTTTCCGTTGCTGTAAACCATGCCGTTTTTCAAAGTGAAGCTTGTATTGTTTTGCTTTGCATACGTGGAAAGCGAATTGTACTGCCCTGCGCCTGTGATATCCAATGTGTGACCGCCAAGATCGATCGTCAATGCGCGGTTCGCTCCGATCGTGTCGAGATCATAAGCCGAGGAAGAAAGTGCATAGTCTGTACGCAAGAAGATCACGGCATCCGCGCCATAGTTAAACTTTGTGGGAATCAGATTCAGCGCCGTTTTGAATTCCCAAGCATTGCCGTTTTTCAGGAAAACAGCAACGGGGTATTTATTTGCGTCGGCATATTCCGAGGGAATCTCTCCGTACGGAACAACCTCGGGCTCTTCCTCTACGGCTTTATAACCTACGGAGGCCGCGCCAAACGTCACGGCCGAAACTGTTTCCTCAACCTTGACGGAATCGATATACAAGGGATAGGCTGCGTTTTTATCTCCCATTGTGTCCGCAGAAACCGAAAGCTTCTTTGAGATCAACCCCGCATTGCCAAGCAGAGGCTCATATACCGTGTATTCAAAGGAAAATTCGATCCATTCACCCGCCTTCGTCATAAGGTTATAGCGTGCGGCGTTGTAGTCCGCTACGCCATACGCAGAAGAGGTTGCGCCGGTTGTGGCAATGGTGATCTTTCTCGAAACCGTGTCGTAAATTCGAAGGCTCACCATGAATTTGCGTGCAAGATCATCTGCCGTTAATGCACCGTTTTTCACTACGTTGCTGATGGAAATGATTTGCGAGGGGTTGTTATAATAGACGATGCTTTCCTTCGTTCCATTTATCACGCTTGTATTAAATCCCGTGATCTTTAAGGCGCCTCCTCCTTGAATTCCGGAAATATCGGAAGCAATCTCGCCTGTTGCTTTTACAAAGCTTCCTGTGATTGCAGTATCCATGGGAGCGGAGAAAACCGCAGAATTGCCAACATTTCTTTCCATTTTTACAAGAAATGCAGCAGTGCCTCCATCAGAAAGCGTTTTTACGTATGCGGAAACATCGCATTCATAAACGCCGCTTCCAAAAATCGGACAGCTTGCAATTGCCGTCGCGGACACCGTAGAAGCATCCGGATTCGATGCGTTGAAGGCGGTGATGGGATATACCTTCACAAGGTTGCTTGCTTCGTTTTGAACAGAGAAACGGAGCATTAGCCTCTTGGCGGCAATCATCGAGGAATCCGCCGTAAAGTAATAGTAGCCACCCTTTGTACCGCTGACAAACTGTACTTCTGCGTGTATCTGTTCTGCCGTGGTAAAGGTTTCTTCGTGTGCCGCCGCCATAGCGATTCCGTTATCGCCCGTCACCGTAGCGGGAACGGTTAACGTATAGGTCATACCCGCATCGAGCGAAGAAGCAAGCTTGAATGTCCACTCGGTATTGCCAAACTGAGAGGACCACGTGCCTGAAATGCTTTTGCCGTTTGTATCGAGGATGGTGATCTTTTCGATCTCCGAAGAAGATACCGCGCCGGAGAATTTCACCACGATATTTGCGATCGGATTTACGTTCGTATTGTCCTTTGTAAAGGATGTATAAAGCACAGAAACGCCGTCTCCGCGCAGATAATAATTCGCGAAAGCGAAAAACGCCGCATAGGAGTCCACGCCGTAATTCATGTCTTCGCCATAGGCAAAGGTGTGCCCCTTGTTGATTTCCAGCCAAAGGCATGGGACGTTATGATTTCTGCAATAATTGACAAAGCTATTGGAGTTTGCGTAGAAGGTGTAGTCCGAAAGGTTGCAGGAAACGAAGGTGGGCGCGTGCCCATTCGTGATATGCTGTTCACCGCCGCCGCAGGAGGCATAAATGAAGTCCGCACCGCTATCCAAGGCTTCTCCGTTATAGGAAAGCCAGGGCTGCTCTTCCCCTCCTTTGATAAGGCCGGAAGCGGAATCCGCCGTTTCACCCGCCTCATAACGGCTTTCGCCGTGATGTCCAACGAAATGTCGCAGCTCCGAAAGAAGCTCGGGATGCTCGGCTCCAAGCATCGTCATCCATCCACCCTTGGAATTTCCGTAAATACCGATCGCTTCGCTGTTAAAGGCGAAGGTTTCATCGGATGCGGCGAGATAGCGCAGATAGCGCATGGCCGCGGTGTTGATCTTTACACCATTATAGAAGGCAATTGAATAGGTGACGTTATCCCCCGTGACACCCGCCGTGCCTGAAAATTCTTTGTAGTGATCCGCGCGTGCCATCGGCACGTAGCCGTAATCCATCAGCACGCCTGCATAACCCGAGAAAACGAAGCCGTTCATCTGCGGGCGGCCCGCCGTGCCAACGGCATCCGCAAGATGCTCGCTTGATGCGGCAAAGCACATCACGGGCACGGCCGCCTTCGGTACTGTGGGATAAATGATATGCATATAAAGGCTCATATCAAGGGGAGAGCCATCCGGCTTTACGCAGTCCTCGACGGACGCTGCATAGGTGTGCTTGATCTTGATATAGCCGCCGTTTGCATCCTCGGCTCCGCTCGCATTCAGCCATACGGGCGCTGTTCCGTCATAGGCGGCCTGCACCTGCTTGCGGCCGCCCTCGGCATCCGTCCAAGGAATCACGCGCTCTCCGAAAATGGAGCGCACATCCGTATTCCAAACCTTCGTGATATATTCAAGCGTTCCTGCCGCAGAATGCTTGTCGATCTCCCAGAAGGAATGCGAGAGAGAAACATCATAGCCTGCGGGGACGACAAAGGTTTCTTTATAATCCGCCGTTGGAATACCCATACCCGAAAAATACTTACCTGCGTTTATCCTCGCACGCAGATCCTGGAGCGACCAATCCAACGCCGGCGTTGTTGCCTTTGCATTCTCCAGATAGTCAACCACACAGACGAGATATCCGCGATCGAGCATTGAGCGAATGATCTCGGTATCCGTTTTCGTGCCGATACGCTCGGTGGCGGTATTGACCACATAGAGAATCAACGGAGTGCCGCCGACACCCGAGGTGACACTTTTTTCGCTATCGTAATACACCGACAGCTGCACGGGGATTCCGATATATCCGTCATTTTCAATACGCTTCACGTCACCGAGACGATACTCGGCGAAATTTTTCTCGATTTCAACCATACTTCCCTTTTTCTCCATTGTCGTTTCTGCACCCGAAAGCACTGCAAGCATTGATATCAAGCAACATAGAAAAAACGGAAGAAGCAAACGTATTATTTGTTTTCTTTTCATGGATTTTTCCTCCTTTATGTATTGGGTATTACAGTTCAATTATAACAAAACGGTCTTGACAAGATAAGACAAATGTGCTATAATTACAGACAAATTCTTACTTTTCCAAAAGAGAAATATCTATGATTATTCAGCACACAAATTTTGGAACCTCGCGCGATATCAAAAGCGGCGTGCACGAAAATCACAATTACGGCGCACATATCCATCAGTCCTCAGAATTCGTTTTCGTGCTTGACGGAGAGCTTGAGCTTACCGTGGACGGAAGGGCGGAGCTTGGAAAAGCAGGTGACGTTTTCTGCATCACGCCCTTCCGCGTGCATAGCTTCCGCACACCCGTATATTCCAAGATCTTTATTTACGTTTTCTCCAACGATTATGCGCTTGGACTCATCGATGAGGAAGATCTTTACGTAGGCAGAGAAAGAGCTTGCTTTACCCCCTCCCCCGAACTCAGCGCATATATAGACAAAAATCTGCGCTCGTCGACAACGCATTTTTATTATGAAAAAGGGGAAAATCGCCACCGAACGATCTGTGCTTGCATCCATGCATTGCTTGCGGAGTATTTCGGAACAGTACCCAAAAGTGAGCATTCAAAAAAGGACCTCGTGTTGTGCGAGATCCTTCTCTATATTTCAAAGCACTACCGTGAGCCAATCAAGCTCGATACCCTGAGCCATGCGCTTGGCTATACCAAGGGGCATCTCTCGCACTGCCTTTCCGCCATTCCCGGCTTTAATTTCAATGCTCTTATCAACTCCCTGCGCATTGAGCTTGCCAAGCGATATCTCGCCGAAAGTAACCGAAGATCGCTTGACATCGCGCTGGAGGTTGGCTTTTCATGCGAAAGAAGCTTTCACCGAGTATTTAAACAGCTGACGGGAATGACACCGCGCGAGTATACAGACAAAAAACGACTTGACCCATCTTTCGAAAACTATCAAAAAACACCGATCGGCTATCTTACGCCGTAGCAAAAAAAACGCCTTCGCAAAATGCGAAGTCGTTTTTTTGCTTATTTCAACAGCGCTTCGAGCGCGGCGAGGCGCACGCAAACGGCAAGGATCTCGCAACCGAGCGAAAGATCTTCATTCGAAGGATAGGTGGGCGCAAGGCGGAGAACGCTATCCTGAGGATCCACACCGTACGGATGGGTTGCACCTGCGGGGGTGAGAACCACGCCTGCGGCGGCCATCAGGTCGAACACGCGCTTCGCCGTTCCCTCCATAACGGAGAGAGAGATGAAGTAGCCGCCGACGGGCTTCGTCCAGGATGCGATACCTGCGGGAGCGAGCGTTTCAAGAGCGGCAAGGGTGATCTCAAACTTCTCGCCGATCAGCTTGCCAAGTCTCATCATATGCGCATGCGCATTCTCTACGCTGTTTTCGAAGAAATGCAGGTGGCGCAGCTGATTCATCTTATCATAGCCGATGGTTTGCGTTCCGAGAATGGGAAGGATCTGCTTGCGGTTTGCCTCGGAGCAAGCAAGCATGGCAACACCTGCACCGGGAAGGGTGATCTTCGAGGTGGAGGCGAAGGAGAGAATACGGTTTTCATTACCGTATTCCTTTGCGAGCGCAAAGATATCAGCCAAAACGTCACCATTTTCGGTGAGGTCATGCACGGCATACGCATTATCCCACATGATACGGAAATCGGGGGCGGCGCACTCCATCTTTGCAAGACGGCGGCAAACCTCCTCGGAATAAGTATTACCCGTGGGGTTCGAATACTTGGGAACGCACCAGATGCCCTTTACGGCGGGATCCTTTACGAGTGCCTCCACGGCATCCATATCCGGGCCATCCTCCTTCATATCCACGGAGATCAGCTCAAAGCCGAGCTGCTCGGTGATACGGAAGTGACGGTCATATCCGGGAACAACGCAGATCCACTTCTTCTTTTCCTCCAGCATCCAGGGGCGGGGAGAATCGCAGAAGCCGAACACGAGGGCTCTCATCAACGTATCAAACATCAGCTGAAGCGAGGAATTTCCACCAATCAGGACGTTTTCCTTCGGAACGGAGAAAAGCTCTGCGAAGAAGGCGCGCATTTCGGGAAGACCTTCCAGCACACCGTAGTTTCTGCAGTCCATTCCATTATTGATATAAAGAGGCTTCTCCATCGAGAGCTTATAAAAGCCCTCGCCAACGTCTAACTGCTCGCTATTGGGCTTTCCTCTGGAAAGATCCAAGCGAAGGCCTCTTGCCTTATAATCCTCGTACTGTTTTTCCAAAATCGCCTTTTCTGCCAAAAGCTCGGGGCGGCTCATTTCCGTATACTTCATAATTCTATCCTTTTTGCACGAAATGAAATTCAAAGATTCAAAAAATTCGTTTTTAACACAAATATGGCTCTATTATATCAGTTTTTGAAGGTTTTTGCAAGTGATTTTGCAAATTTATTTTTGATTTCTTGCATTTTCCGCATATTGCACAAGAAATAAGCGAATCAGAGCAAATATCGCATTATTTTTTCCTATTCGCTTGACAAAATTTTCTTCTTATAGTATAATTATATGGTATAATTATAATTTTTGGTGCGCGCACACGCGCATCCTGAAGAAAGAGGACATTTATGGCTGAGAAAAAGCTCGTTGAGCAGATTACCTCAATGGACGAGGATTTTGCAAAATGGTATACCGATATCGTTAAAAAAGCCGACCTGATCGACTACTCCAGCGTTAAGGGCTGCATGATCATCCGCCCTTACGGTTATGCTATCTGGGAAAACATCCAGAAGATCCTGGATGCAAACTTCAAGGCAACCGGCGTTGAAAACGTTTATATGCCCATGTTTATTCCCGAATCTCTTCTTACAAAGGAGAAGGAGCACGTTGAGGGCTTTGCGCCCGAGGTTGCTTGGGTTACGATGGGAGGAAGCGAGAGACTGACCGAAAGACTCTGCGTTCGCCCCACGTCTGAGACGCTCTTCTGCGAGCATTACGCAAACATTATCAAATCCTACCGCGACCTGCCCAAGGTTTATAACCAGTGGTGCTCGGTTGTTCGCTGGGAAAAGACCACGCGCCCCTTCCTGCGCTCCCGCGAGTTCCTTTGGCAGGAGGGACACACCATGCACAGAACCGCAGAGGAGGCCGAGGCAAGAACCGTTCAGATGCTGAACGTTTACGCCGATTTCTTTGAGAAGGATCTTTGCATCCCCGTTCTGAAGGGACAGAAGACCGACAAGGAGAAGTTCAACGGCGCTGAGGAGACCTACACTGTCGAGTGCATGATGCACGACCGCAAGGCCCTCCAGTCCGGCACCTCCCACTACTTCGAAGACCTCTGGCCCGACCCCTTCGCCATCACCTTCACCGGCAAGGACAACAAGCTGCATCACCCCCACCAGACCTCCTGGGGCGTTTCCACCCGTATGATCGGCGGTCTGATCATGACCCACGGTGATAACAACGGTCTGGTCCTGCCTCCCCGTATCGCTCCCATCCAGGCCATGGTCATCCCCGTGGCCCAGCACAAGGAGGGCGTCATCGAGGCAGCCACCGCTCTGCTGGAGCGCCTGCAGGCAGCCGGCATCCGCGCCAAGATGGACGCTTCCGAGCAGTCCATGGGCTGGAAGGCAGCTGAGTACGAGATGAAGGGTATCCCCCTGCGTGTGGAGATCGGCCCCAAGGACATGGAGAAGGAGCAGTGCGTTGTGGCTCGCCGCGACACCGGCGAGAAGATCGTTGTGGCCCTCGCCGAGCTGGAGGAGACCATCAAGAAGCTGCTGGACGAGATCCACGACAACATGTTCGCCATGGCT
>JAZQWS010000229.1:0-4672 GCA_045632465.1 Eubacteriales bacterium | reverse complement strand
CCCCTAAGCCCGAAGAGCTCCAAAGCAGATGGTATTAAGATAATATTTTTAAATAAAAGAAAAAAGCCGATATCGGCTTTTTTCTTTTATTTAAAAATATTATCTTAATACCATCTGCTTTGGAGCTCTTCGGGCTTAGGGGACACAACGTCGGGACAGAGGCCGCTGATATACTTGCAGGCCTCAAGGAGAATCTCGCCGTATTTTCCGTAAACGCCGCAAACGTGATGGATATATGGGCCTTCGACAAGCTTATGCTCCCAATGCGGCCAATTATCCACCTCGATCCAAACGTAGCTTCCGACGTTTTTCGGTCCGTCCGTGGTTTTTGCCTCGCCGATCAGAAGCTGATATTTTCCGTGATCTCCGTCAAATCTTGCGATCGTCAGCTCACCTTCCTTCAGCTCCCATTCGCAGATGCCGTAGTTATCGTTATGGTATCTGCTTCTGCCCGCGAATGCCGCGGCGGGATTTTTTGCCAGGGAATGCGGGAAATTGCCGCAATGCCAAAGAAGCTCGGCATTGTCCTTATCGGGATGTCTCACCGTTACGTCTGCAAAGAACGGAACGCTTCCGCCGAGGGATTGCATCATCACTGCGGTGATCGCGCCGTGAATATCCGTTTCGCAAACCACGGGAAGCCCCTCGTCCGTCAGCATAGCGTTTGCAAGGCAAGGCATGATGCCGATCATATCCTGCAAGGACGTCCAGCACTGGATCGCGATGGCGCGGCAACGATACTGCTTTGCAAGCTCCTTCATAGCGGCCTTCAACGCGGCAACCTTGAGAATTCCCTCCTCGTTTCCTCCGCGATCGATGGAGCGAATGAAATCGACCGTTTTCTTGAAGTCCTCGGTGCTTTTTTCCTGCACCTCCTTCATTTTAAGAACGACGTCATTCAAGGTGATGGGATAGAGATGCACGTTGAATCTTTCGATCAGCTCGTTTTCATTGCAAATCACGCTACAGAATGCCTCCGGGCGCGTGGAGATCTGGAGAATATTAAGATTTTTCAGCGATTTGACAACCTGCGCGGCGGCGAGGAATTTTTTAACGCCCTCCTTCCATCCATCCTCATGAATCCATGAATTCGTGAGATAGGTGAACGGAATGCTGTGACGGCGCAAAACCTTGCCCGTGGCAAAGAGACCGCACTGAGAATCTCGGCTACGAAGCCCATCTGCATCCGGGGCATCGTCTCTCGGTCCCCAAAGCAAAACGGGAACGCCAAGAGCCTTGGCAACGGCGGCCACGCGGTTTTCCGAGCCGAAATTGCAATGCGGGAAAAAGATTGCATCCACCTTTTGCCCGGAAAATCTTTCGATGATAGCGGGGATATCGCTATCGCGATACAAAAGCTCCTCTTCGTTAATTCCGGAAAGATCTACAATCTCTATAGGAAGCTTTTCAAGCGCGGCGCGGATCATGGCGTTGAATTCCATGGCCTCCGCCGTGCTGAAAACGTCTCTTCTCGTTGGGCAATATGCCAATCGGATATTGTTTTGCATATTTTATCTCCTTTTTATTTTCTGCGAGATGCCTCCCGATATTCGCAGGGGGACATTCCGGTTTTCTTTCTGAAGACACTTGAAAAATAGGTTGGACTGCAAAAGCCGAGAAGCTCGGAGATCTCCTCCACGGTTTTATTCGGTTCTTCGGCAAGAATGCGCTTTGCGCGCGAAAGCTTGGTTTTAAGAATATAGGCCTTCGGAGAGCAACCGTACACCTTTGGAAAAAGGCGGCGAAGATGCGCGGAGGAATAGCCCGCAACGGCGCAAAGCTCCTCCTCGGTGATGGTCTTATAATAATTTTTATTGATATATTCCCCTGCGCGGCGGATCTGCGCATATTGCTGATACTCCGGGCTGGCTTGAAGCCTTTCGGACGCGAGAAGATAGAGGATCTGATAGAGGGCGCTTGCGATCTTGAATTCGCAGAGCGGCGCGCCCGAATTATAATCGTCTACCACCGAGCGAAAAAGCACCGCAGCCTCGGGACTGTGCGTTACCTCCGCAATTTGGCTTTCAAAAAAGGAATCATCCACATGAAGAGCGATATAATACAGCGCGGAGGACTGCGATTTATCACTCTCCAAAAGAGCGATTTCCTCTGCTCTCACAAAAACGATATCGTTTTGATGAACGGTAATTTTCCTGCCCGAAAAGGAAAAATACATCGTTCCCTCCGCGATGAAATATAAGGAGGAATGCATACAGCTTCTCTGCCACGCATAGCCCGCGCGATAGCGATAATAGCCCGCATCTACGAATTTTCGTATAGATGCGGACGAAAAGGCATCCGATACGTTTTTCATGCATTTCCCTCCGTTTCTTTTTTATAAGGATAGCACAGTTTTTCGCGCTTGTCAATAAAATGAGCAAAAAACGACATAAAATGAGCGATTCGCGTCTTACATACGGAGACTATGCATGCTACAATAGGAGCATACAGAATTTTCTTTACGGAAAGGAACGCGAATATGTGGACCGAAGAAAAATTAGAGATGCTTTTAACAACGCCCTCCGATGCTCTCGTTGAAGATATCAAAAAGATCAAGGGCGACATTATGGTGCTTGGCGCGGGCGGAAAAATGGGACCGACGCTTTGTATTCTCACAAAAAACGCCATCAAAAAAGCAGGACTTCAAAAGCGCGTGATCGCGGTTTCGAGATTCGGGGATGCCGCCGTGCGCGCAAGACTTGAAAAAAGCGGCGTTGAGATCATCTCAGCCGACCTTTTGGATCACGACAGCCTGAACGCTTTGCCCGAGATCGAAAACGTGATTTACATGGCGGGCAGAAAATTCGGCACGGACGGAAACGAATATCTGACCTGGGCAATGAATGCAACGCTTCCCGCCTTTGTTGCTTACAAATTCAGAAAGTCGAACATCGTGGTTTTCTCCTCGGGCAATATTTACCCGATCGTTCCGCTCGCCTCGGGCGGCTCTTGCGAAAAAGATCCCGTGGGCCCGATCGGCGAATACCCGATGAGCACGCTGGCCAGAGAGCGCGCCTTTGAATACGCCTCCCGCCAATACGGCACGAAGGTATTTATTTACCGATTGAATTTCGCGGTGGATCTGCGCTACGGCGTTCTTTACGATTGCGCAAAGAAGATCATTGACGGAACACCGATCTCTCTGGCAACACCTTGCTTTAATTTTATCTGGCAGGGATCGGCCAACGAAATCGCCATCCGCGCACTTCTGCACGCAGAAGCTCCGATGCGCGTGATGAACGTGACGGGACCCGAAACCGTTTCGATCAGGAAGGCGGCACTGCGCCTCGGAGAATTTCTCGGCAAGGAGCCCATTTTCTCGGGCGAGGAAGGGGACAGCGCGTATCTGAACGATGCATCGCTTGCGATGGAGACCTTCGGCTATCCTGCCGTGAGCGCCTACACGCTGATGCGCTGGCAGGCGGAATACATTATGGATGGCGCACCCACGCTGGATAAGCCCACGCATTTCGAGGAACGGAAAGGAAGCTACTGATATGACAAGACATGAGCTGGCACTGAAAAAGCTCCACGAAGGAACGGTGATTCCCGCCAATCCCTTGGCGCTGGATGCAAACCGCAATTTTGACGAAAAAAGACAAAGAGCCATCACGAGATATTATTTGGATGCGGGCGCGGGCGGCGTTGCCGTTGGCGTTCACACCACGCAGTTTGAGATCCGCGATCCAAAATACAATCTTCTTGAGCGCGTGCTGACCGTGGCAAAGGAAGAAGCCGACCGATTTGAAAAAAGAACGGGCAAGACCGTTGTTACCGTGGCGGGTGCTTGCGGAAAGACCGAGCAGGCCGTTAACGAGGCGAAGCTTGCAAAAAGCCTCGGCTACGATGCCGTGCTTCTCTCCCCCGGCGGGCTTGGCGCGCTCTCCGAGGACGAGATGATCGAGCGGACAAAGGCCGTTGCCGCGATCATCCCCGTGATCGGATTTTATCTCCAGCCCGCCGTTGGCGGAAGGGCCTTTACCTACAGCTACTGGGAAAGACTTTGCGCCATCGACGGCGTTGTGGCCATCAAGGCCGCGCCCTTCAACCGCTATCTGACGCTGGACGTTGTGCGCGCGGCGGCACTTTCCGAGAGAAGCGACGAGATCGCGCTTTACACAGGAAATGATGACAACATCGTGATCGATCTGATCTCGAAATATAAATTTGAGCAGGACGAAAAGGTCTACGAAAAATCCTTCGTTGGCGGTTTGCTTGGGCATTGGTCGGTTTGGACGAAAAGGGCGGTTGAAATCTTTGAGCGCTGCAAAGCCGTGCGCGATATGGAAGCGATTCCCGCCGACATGCTCGTGCTTGCAAACGAGGTGACCGACACGAATGCGGCCTTTTTCGACACGGCAAACGGCTTTAAGGGCTGCATTGCGGGCCTGCACGAGGTGCTTCGCCGCCAAGGCCTTTTCGAGGGTATTTGGTGCCTGAACCCCGAGGAAACGATGTCCGAGGGGCAACTTGAGGAAATCGACCGCGTTTATAAAATCTACCCCCATCTGAACGACGACGCCTTTATAAAAGAGAATCTTGAACGCTGGCTTGCAAAATAAAAAAGAAAAGCAGAGATACGAAATTCGCTTTATTCTCTGCTTTTTTAATACTATTATTTACATTTCATGCGCTTTTGCACGAATATTCAGGGTAATATCCGTGGCAATCA
>JAZQWS010000228.1:0-5167 GCA_045632465.1 Eubacteriales bacterium | reverse complement strand
AATATGATGCTTCGTTCCGTTGATCCATAAATCAAATTCGCCCTGCTTTGTCAGATATATTGCATTAAAATGAAAGTGCGTTTTTCTGTTCCACCAGTTCTTTCCGTTTTCATCCAGCCACCATTCGCCCTCAAAGATGCGCTTGGTGATGATAATATCCGTGGTGTAATTGGAAAACACCTGCTTTATGTTGTTGTGCATAGCTCTCACCGCCTTATAGCAAAGATTATATCAAATTCCGGGTTCAAAGTCAATAGTTGACAAAATATTAAAAGAAACAGTCGAAAAATTTAAGGTTTTGTGCTATGCTGTATGATATAATATCTTTAACGCAAAAACTTTGAAGGACAAAGGAATTTTTATGACCTATTACATTATGCCAAAGCATGTGCCGTGCAAAAACGGTATGTATTTGTTTTCAAAAAATGCCCATATCGAGCGTGCGTGCGAAATGCGGATTCAGCTCTTCGCTGCTATGCGCTATATTCTGTACGTGAACGGTGAATATATCTGCGAAGGCCCTTGCCGCAGTCACGAAAAGGTGCGTTACTATGACGAGGTCTGCGTTCCCTTCAGGGCAGGGGAGAACCTTATTGAGGTCAAGGTGATGCACACGGCGGATTTTTTCACAACGGTGTATAAAACGGTCGTTCCTATGCTTGTCTTTGAGGCAAACTCGGAGCTTGGCGACAGTATTATATCCGATGAAAGCTGGGATTGCCGCTTCCTCGGTGAATATAAGCTCGTATGCCACGGCATGAATTCTCTCGCCCCCTTCGAGATCGTAACCAAGGGTGAAAAGGATATTTCGCTTCCCTTGGAGCGGGCGGATAAATGTATTTTCAAGGAGGACGGATATTTCATCTGCGGCGGCGCATCCTTGAATTTCCTTCTTGAAAAGCGTCCCATCCCGATGATCTATCCGGGGGATAAGGTCGTGCTTTCGCCCTTCCGATCGGGGCAGAACTTTTCCGAATACGATGCGGGAGAATATATGACGGCAAAGCTCGCCTTTTATATCGCGCCGCACAGCAAGGTGCGCATTATCTATGCCGAGTGCTTTTTAAATGCGGACGGAACAAAGGGAAAGCGCGACGATCGGAGCGGCGTTCTTCAAGGGTATTTTGACGAGGTGGAAACAGGAAACGAGGCCTTCCTTTTTGAGCCGTTCTGGTTTCGCAGCTTCCGCTATATCCGCATCGAGGGAGAGGGAGTAACGGCTGTGTTCGCGCGGCGGATGCATTATCCGTACGAGATCCAAGGTCGCTTTGAATGCTCGGATGCCCTTTATAACAAAATGCACGAGATCTCCGTCAACACGATTCTTTGTTGCAGTCATGAGATCATGTCGGATTGTCCGTACTACGAGCAGCAGCAATATCAGATGGATTCGGACGTGCAGGCCGCGGCCACCTATGCGATGTCGAGCGATGCGCGCCTGATCAGAAAGGCGCTTTCCGAGTTTGCCTCCTCCAATCAGCCGTCGGGCTTGCAGTTAAGCATATGCCCGCAGTCCTGGGCGGTGCAGATCATTCCGGGCTTTTCCTTCTTTTTCGTGCGCATGCTTCGCTCCTATCTTGAAAGCACGCGAGATCTCTCGTTCGTTTCGCGCTGTATTTCGAGCATGGATGCAATTCTCGGATACTTTGCAAGAGAATTCAAGGAAAAAGGCTTTTTAACCAAAACGCGATATTGGGATTTTATAGATTGGGTGCCCTCTTGGGAGCATCGCGGCGGCGGAACGGTTCCGCTCTTGGACGGTGAAGCGCACACGCTCTATAACCTCTACTTTATCTGTGCATTGAACGATGCCGCTTTTATCGCCGAAAAATGCGGCAGATCGGGGCTTTCCGAGGAATATCGAATGCTCTCTGAGGAGGTTTCGCGCGTAGTCAACGCGCTGTGCTTCGATCCCGAGAAGAAAATGTATAAGGATGGATCGGAAACCAAAACTTATAGCATGCACACGTCGATTTTTGCCATTCTCGCGGGTATCGCGGATGCGGCGCGCACGGATGCGCTTGTGGATCTTTTGGATGTCGAGGATGTCACGAAATGCACCTTTGTCATGAATTATTATCTTCTTCGTGCGCTTGAAAAGTGCGGTCGATACGATCGTGCCGCGCGCGTTTTCCTCGGATGGCGGCCTATGGTGGAAAACGGATGCACCACCTGGTGCGAAACGCCCGTTAATTCCCGAAGTGAGTGCCACGGCTTCAGCGCCGCGCCGCTCTGCGATTTTTCAAGAAATATCCTCGGTGTCAGAATCGGATATGAGGACGAAATTTTCATAAAGCCGAGCATTTTGCATCTGTCGTATGCGAAGGGCGTCGTGCCAAGCCGCTTTGGTAACGTAAGCGTTGACTGGCACATAGAGGATCGCACCTTCCGTATAACCGTAAAATCCGGCGATATGATTCCAAAGCGCCTGGTATTGCCGGACGGAACGGAGCATCATTTCGATGCGCCTTATGCGAGCTTTTCGTGCCAAATTGAGAATATAAAGTGAACAAGGAGAAGAAAATGAAGCTTTCCATTCAAACAATTTATATTGATTACGATGCGCGCCCCCTCGTTTTAACCGACAGAGAAAAGCCAACCTTTGCTTGGACGATTGCGGGCGGAGAGGGAAGCACACGTCAGGCCTCCTATTCCGTCACCGTAAAATGCGCAGGTGAAACGGTTTATGAGAGCGGAGAAATCAAAACCGAACGCCAGAATGCCGAATACGCAGGCACTCCGCTCGTGAGCGGAAAAACGTATCGCGTAGAGATTGCGGTTGTTGCCAACGGCGGCGAGAGCGCCGAGGCAAGTGCGGAATTTTGCTATCTTTCGCCTCGCGCCTTTTCTGCAAAATGGATCACCGCACCCAATGTTGCGCAAGGAATCGCCAAGCACTTCTTTCGTTCCTTCACTCTTGAAAAAATGCCCGTCCGTGCAACGCTTTATGCATGCGGCATCGGGTATCAGTATATCACCGTCAATGGCATCGACGTTGAAAAATCCTTCTTGAATCCTGCCACCTCCGCATATCATAAGCTTCGTTATTACACGGTAACGGATGTCACCGATGCGCTCTGCCTCGGAAAAAACGGCATTTTTGCCGTTGTCGGTGATGGATGGCGCTATCCCTGCGGCGGCCTTGGCTCGGTTTGGGAAAACAAGGCGATCCTGAATTTCGTGGGCGAAACCGCCCTGCTCGCAGAGCTGGAGCTTGAATTCGAAGGCGGCGAAAAGATCCTCATCAAAACCGATGAAGGTTGGCTTTGCGGCCTTGGCGCAACGGGGAAAAACTCTCTTTTTGATGGCGAAGCCTACGATGCAAATCTTCTTCCCGCAGGCTGGGATACCCCTGAATTTGACGGCGCGGGATTTTCTTTTGCCGTCCTTGCTGAGAGTGAAGAGAAATTTTCTCTCCTTCCGCAAACGCACCCGCCCGTAACCGAACAGCGCCGCATTCGCGCTCGCTCGATCTATCCCTTGGCGGATGGCTCGTATATCTTCGATTTCGGCGAGAATATTGCAGGCGTCGGATGCCTTTCGATCCCGAAGGAGATCGAGAAGGGAAGCAAAGTCACGATCGAATATGCCGAGGATCGCGCGCCAAACGGCGATCTTTGCAAGGAAACCCTGCGCGGCGTTTTGCAAAAAGATACCTTTATCGCAGGCGAGAAAAATCCCGAAACGTTTATCCCTCGCCTCTGTTATCACGGATTCCGTTATGCAAAGATCAGCGGCCTCCCCTCCGTCCCCTCGGAGGAAACGTTGGTTGCCATCGTCTTCCATAACGATATCAAAAACCGCTCGCATTTCCGTTGCGGCAGTCCCGTTGTGAATCAGCTTCAGGAAAACATCGTGCGCACCGAGGCGGATAATATCCACCATGTTGCCACCGATTGTCCGCAGAGAAACGAGCGCATGGGTTGGTTGAACGATGCCACCGTCCGTTTTGAGGAGATGCCGTATAATTTCAGCACCGATCGTCTCTTCCGCAAGATCCTGCGCGATATCGTAACGGAGCAGGACGAAAACGGCGCCATTCCGGATACCGTGCCGTTTATCGGCGGCAAAAGACCCTGCGATCCCGTATGCTCCTCCTTCCTCGTCATGGGATTGGAGAATTTTCTGCATTACGGCGATGTGGAAACCGTCCGCGAATATTATGCGCCCTTCAAGCGTTACACCTGCTCCTTTGCCGATATGGTAAACGAGGAGGGAATCTTGACCTTCTCGCATTACGGCGATTGGGCAGGCCCGGACGATTGCTGCACCGTACGCTTTGATGGCCCGCAATCTGCCCAAACGCCGAATGCCCTGATGTCCACGGGCTTCCTCTATTTCAACTTCAAAGCCCTTGCGCTTCTTGCCAAAAAACTTGGAAACGAAGCGGAAAGTAAAGAAATGTTAGCATATGCCGCCAAAGTACAGGATGCTTTCCTGAAAAAATGGTATGATGCAGAGCATGGCTACGTTGCCACGGGATCGCAGGGCGCGCAGGCCTTTGCCCTTTGGCTTGGCATCCTTCCGAAGGAATGCGAGCGCCTCGCCGCCAAGCGTATGAACGAGGCCGTGAAAAATGTCGGCTATCGTTTGACAACGGGTAACATAACCACCAAATACCTCATGGATATGCTCGCAAAGCACGGCTATGCCGACACGGCGTTTAAGCTTCTTTCCCGCGAAGAATACCCCTCCTGGGGCTATATGATCGCCAACGGCGCAACCACAATCTGGGAGCGCTTTGAGCATAAATTTGGCTCGGGCATGAATTCGCATAATCACCCGATGTATGGCGCCGTAGGCTACTTCATGTATGCCCACCTCCTTGGTATACGCCCGATCAAAAGCGGATTTTCCCGATTCACCGTCGATCCCATCTATCCCGAAGGCCTCCTTTTTGCCGAGGGCAGAGTGGATACGATTATGGGCGAAATCTATGTCAAATGGGAAAAGCGCGACGAGCGCATCTATCTTTCCGTCGTTGTTCCCTTTGGTATGATCGCAGAGGTAAATCTGCCGGATGGTATCAAAGAAATTTCCGCAGGAACACATTGCTTTGAGTTTTGAGAAAATCCGTCCATGCTTTTATAGGATTTGGAAAAAGAAGATTTTAAGAAGAAAAAGCGAGCAATATGTTGCTCGCTTTTTCCATGGGGGCGTGTTAGCG
>JAZQWS010000227.1:0-14221 GCA_045632465.1 Eubacteriales bacterium | reverse complement strand
GCGGAGTTTTACGATTATCTCAATATCATTTTTCGTTGCTAACCTTATTACCATAAAAACCTCTAAATTTATATTTTGCTTAATATGTTCTATTAAATATTCCCAATTAACATCCTCTGACAGTTAGATAAATTCTTATTTATCGTTCTGTTTTATAGCAAGTTTCGCCTTTGTTTTACAAAGGCACAGGGTAAAGCCCATACCCCTATTCTTCTGCGTATAATTCATCGTAGCACCAACGAATTGGGTTTTCGTAAATGTATCGTAAATGTTCTTCATAATCCTCGCGATTGCGAATGATGTGATCGTTGAAACGTGCTTGCCAAATGTTTTCGCCATATTCTTTGTTGCAAAAGCGCTTGAATGTTGATACAAATTGAGAGCATACGCTATTGGCTCTTTCAATATTTGTAGGGACAGGCGTCCTGTCCCTACAATGCGAGATAGGATGCATCGCCTGTTTTGCGTGCAAATCGTTATGAAATATACTCCAACACTATTGTAATCAAAACTTTGATACCTCGGCGTTTTTCTCTTTTTAAGTTCATCCATTTTTATCACCAATATCATTATAACAAAAATCGGCAGAGAAAACAAGTCCTCTGCCGATTTGTCGTACTTGTGAAATCTCCGTTAAGGACAACAGAGAATTTTCGCAAGCACTTTTTTTAAGAATTCTTGATAAGTCTGATATAAAACTCAACAGCCTTGTCGATCGTTTCAAGAGGAATGCATTCGTTGTTTCCGTGGATGGAGGCGCGCTCCTCCTTGGAAAGCTGCATGGCGGAGAAGCGGTAAACGCGATCGGAGATCTTGCTCCAGTGGCGGCTGTCCGAGCATTGCACCATGAGGTAGGGGGAGATCATCGTGCCCTCCCAGGTTTCGCCAACGGCGGTTGCCACGCGCGCATAGCCTTCCACGTCCGTGCGGGAGATCGCGCTGGGATTTTCGCCCATCATCAGCGAAATATCCACCTTCTCATCCTTCACGGTCTTTTTGAGATACGCAAGCGCATCGTCAATGTTGTCGAGCGGATTCAGTCGCATATTGGAAACAAGGGAGGCCTTCGCGGGCAAAACGTTTGCGCCCGCACTGCCTTCGCTCTGCGTGAAAGCAACGGTCGTGCGCAGAAGCGCGTTCAGCTCGCCGCCGCTCATGCGGCAGATCAGGTCGAGAAGCCCCTTGAAGAGCCAGAGGTTTGCAAAGATCATGCGGAAAAGGAAGGTCGATTCTCTTGCCACGGTGTCAAACATCTGCATTGCCGCCGCATTGGGATGCAGGGGGAAGGGATGCTTTTCCAGTCTCAGGCAAGCCTTGGAGAGACGAACGAGGGGAGAGCCGGGCTTTGGCGCAGATGCGTGTCCGCCGCCGGAGGAAACCGTGTAGCGAACGTTCATCATGCCCTTTTCGGCAATGCCGATCATCGCACAGCGGCGCTTAACGCCGGGGAAGAAGTTTTCAACAACGGCGCCTCCCTCATCCAGCACCAGGGCGGGATGAATGCCTTCCGCCTTGAAATGCTCCACGATGTTTTTAGCGCCCGGGCCGTTAACCTCCTCGCCGCCGGAAAAGGCGAGATAAAGATCGTTTTTCGGAATAAATCCTTCGGAAAGCAGGGTGTTCGTGGCAAAAAGAGCGCTGTGGAAGGTAACCTTCGTGTCCAGCGTGCCGCGTCCCCAAAGAGTGCCGTCAATGATATCGCCCGAGAAGGGGGGATTTCGCCAAGCCTCCTCCTGAACGCTGACAACGTCGTAATGTGCCATCAAAACGGTGGGATCTTTCGCCTCGCTTCCCTTGATATGGAAGAGAAGACCGCGCCCGGGGAAGGTTGTGAGCGTTGCCTTTTCGTAAACGGCGGGGTAAAGTGCGGGAAGCGCATCGATCAGCTTTTTGAATTCCGCCTCGTCCTCCTTTGCGGGATCGAGGTTGGAGATCGTTTTGCAGCGAATCAGCGTTTGCATTGCGGCAAGGCTTCTTTCCTTATCAAAGGAAATGGTTTCACCGCTGTAGGGCTTCACCTCGCGGGGGCGGAATCGAAGCGTGCGGATCAGAACCACGGCGATCAGCGCGATCAGCGCCGCGCCAAGCGCAATCAAAAGATAAAAATACCATTCCATCGCGGCTTATTCCTCCGTGGAAGCGGGGGCGCACTTTTTATCGTCAAGCCAGCCCTTTTTGTACATCATGCGGGAAACAATCAGCGTAAACACTGCGGAAACGGGAACCATGATACCAACCGTGCCCTCGTTGAGCGCGGGAATGGAGATGAAAAGGATCAACATCAGCGCAATGGGGGCAACCGCGATCTTCCAGCTCTTCGAGATGAAAATAACGCCGAGCGCGCCGAAGAGCGCGGGAAGCATCTGTGCAAAGGCGGGATCCAGCACGGGGCTTTGAAGCACGGGAGAGAGCGGGATCATCAGCAAAACGCCGAGGAAAACGATAACGGTCGTGGTGATAGAGGAAACGGCAATCGAAATCGTGGAAATGATATCTCCCTCCTCGGTGCCTGCCTTTACGCCGTGTTTTTCCATAGCGGAGAGTGCGCAGGGGAGCTTGAGGTTGGAAATGTTGCCGGTAACGAAGGAGAGATAAGAGCCGCCTGCACCCAACATCGGAACATAGGTGATAACCTCGATAACGCCGATCGCCCAATACATCGGAAGGGTTGCGATCAGGCCCTTGAGAAGGCCGCCCCAATCGGGCAAAACACTAAAAATAACGCAGAGAAGAACAGGGAAGAGGAAGAAAAGTGCGGCCATGGAGTAGTTCCAGATCTTGCCGTCTCTATGCACCTGCTCAAGATAAGAAATATTCTTTTTCATTAGAAAAACACCATCCTTTCTCAGCCGAGCCACGCCGTGTAGGGAATGGCCAGAAGCATACCGCCAACCATGCTGATCGGCAGCGCGTAATCATTGAGGAATTTCCAGCCGGTCACCATCTTGAGAGCGCCGCATCCTGCCATCAGAATGGCGGCGGAGAACATAACCAGCACGGGAACAAGTCCTGCTGTCTCTCCAACGAAAATGCCGGAGAAATCGCAGAAAACAAAGCCGAGGAAGGCCGCGATCATGCCCATAAAGAGTGCGTCCGAGAAAATAGCGCTCCAGCGCTTATCTCTGCTTTCCATCTTTTTGAGTCCGCCCTGGATCTTCTTGCTTGCGATCGGCGTGAGCAAAACGCCTGCCATGATCGAAATTGTCATAACGAAAACAACTGTAACGAATTGAGAGCCGTTCAGCGCGGTCACCTCGCCGAGCTTCAGTCCCATGCCCGAAAGCGCATTGTTCGCCGCCACGGTTTCATAGGAAAGTGAGCCAACCACGGAAAGGCGAAGCCAGGGAAGTGCAACGCCAAGGCTCTTCGAAAGCGTCATAACGCAAATGATGATGGAAACGGCGGGTGCAATGGTGAAAACGAGAGAGGAAAGAATCGTGGCGCGGATCTTTTTCTGATCCATTCCCAGCGCCTTTGCCTTCTTCAGCGCGCGCCAAAGAAAGAAGATGGATTGCCCAAGCACCGCAATAATCGTCACGGCAACAAGAGCGTAAATCACAGGGTGATCCATGCGGAATTCCATAAGAATATCTCCTTTTTGTAAATAATTGTATTCAATATTTTGTTTTTTGTGTTATTCGGCTGTGCAAACTTTCTTTGCACTTCTTGCTTCCTTGTAATAAAGCTTGTAGAGCTCTTCCGTCGCAAGACGTGCTTTGGTAACCACGTCGCGCTTGCATTTCGGGAAGCAATAGAAAAGCCCTGTGCGGTTTCCGATTGAGATGATATCACCGATCTCGTACCAGTTGTAGTCCGCGTTCAGGCTATAGGATGCCAGAGGACCTTGCGAATAATCGAGCTTTCCGTCGCATCCCGTCAGGCGAAAGCCGAGTGCATCGTGATGCAGATGCCCCTCCCCGATCATGTAGAGCGCCTTGGAGGAAACCAGCATGCCGATCTCCACGTCAACGTCCAAAGAATAGCTTTTGTCAAGAATCTCTTTTTTAACGCATTCTCTCTCCCAGGCATACCATTCGGGAATGTGCGAAAATTCGGTCGCGCCGTTTTTGGCCTGCATTTCGCCATCCTCGGTCAGCTCGTAGGTTTTTTTGCAGCATTCGCATTCGAGAAGCGTGTCGTGCCCGCGCATTTGACCCTCTCTGCCGCAGGCAGGGCATTTATAAAGAAGGCGCCCGATGCCGTCCGCGCGGAATCGCTCGGTCAGGCGAATGTGATTTTCTTGCTGCCAGCGAAAGCTGTCGAAATCAAAGCAATCGTGCAGGATCTTGTTGATCTCTTCAGCGGATTTTTCGGCGATCTCATCGGGAGAGAGCAGATATTCCATCTGCGCGCTCACGTCCACGCGGCGAAGCTGAAGATTGTTGTAGAGCGGATCTCTGGCAAAAGCGCCGTACGTGCGGATCATAACCACGGGAACACCGAGAAGCTTGATGCATTTTCCGAGCGTGTCGGGCAGAATCGTTGCCGTTCCGTCAAAGGAATAGCCCGCCTCAGGATACATCAAAACGGAGCTCTTGAGCGTTTTGAGCGCATAGATCATGTCGCGGATCAGCGTCAGATCGGGAACGAACTTTTGTGTTGCGATGCATCCGATGTTGCGCATCAGCCACTTTTTTCCAACGAAGCCGTCCGAGGTGCAAACGATATTAAAGGGCTTCGGATACAGAAGCTTCGAAGCGATCTTCAGGTCAATGAAGGAGGAATGGTTCATAATATATAAGCATGGCTCTCGCTTGCCGAGCCGATCCATCCCGATCCTCTCCGCCTTGAAATGCGTTGCGCGCAGATCCGGCTCGGAGAGCGCGCGTACCAGCGTTCGGAAAAGCAGGCTTGGCTTTTTCGGCCTCTGATGCCGCATTGACGGCAGTTCCAGCACCTTTTCGTACGCGAGTTTTTTAGTCTTGATCTTCATAAATCGAGTCCTTTCGGAGAGATTTTTCGATAAGTCACCTTTGTATTTTAGCATAAATCCCTCGCTTTGTCAACCTTCGCCCCTCATTTTAAAATAAGCTCTAAAAAAACTATTTACTTTTTCTCGAATTTGTGCTAAAATACCCCTGTTAGCAAAATCCCGTTCCTTTGGGATGAAAGAAAGGAAATGCAAGAATGAAGAAAATTTTGATTTTGTGCTTGCTCCTGGCGGTTGCGCTCTGCGCATTCACGGCTTGTGAAGTCCCCGGCGGAGGCGGCGCACCCGTTTGCCAGCACAGAGATGCAGACGATAATAATCTCTGTGATAAATGCTCCGTTGCGCATGCGGACGGAAAGGATATCCTCGATGAGCCCTGTCAGCACAGAGACGCGGATGACGACGATCTTTGCGACGAATGTGCGGAGCCTTATTCGGACGGCAAGGACCTGCCCGATGAGCAGATGCACGGCGACCTTGATAAGGATCACAATTGCGATTGCGGCTGTGGATTTGCGTACGGTATGCATGCAGATTACGATAACGACCACGCCTGTGACTACGGCTGTGCATCCTCTATCGGCACGCACGACGATCTTGATAAGAATCACGTCTGCGATTACGGTTGCGGAAATTCTATCGGAGAATGTGCCGATGCCGATAAAAACCACGCGTGTGACTACGGATGCGCAAAAACCTTCGGCATGCACCTGGACGAGGATTGCGACCATATCTGTGATTACGGCTGTGAGCTCTCCTTTGGCGAGCACGCGGACGCAAACAAGGATCACGTCTGTGACTACGGATGCAAGACCTCCATCGGCGTCCACGCGCCGAACGGAATTGACGGCTCCTGCAATTACTGTCAAAAAATCGTTGAGCACGCCTGTGAGGACGCCGACGGAAATCACCTCTGCGATATCTGTCAAAAGCTTCTCACCATGTGCGCGGATGATAACCGCGACCACGCCTGTGACCTCTGCGGCAAAATCTTAAGCGAATGCATCGATAGCGAAAAAGACCATAAGTGCGACTATGGTTGCGGCAAAATCTTCGGCGAGCACGCGGATAACGATAAAAACGGCCTTTGCGATTATTGTGTTGGAACTATAACGCACGTCTGCGTGGATGAAGATAAAAACCATTGGTGCGATTACGGATGCGATTATCCTTATTTTGGTAACTGCGCCGATTACGACAGGGATTTCTATTGTGACTACGGATGCGGAAGACACTTCTGTTGGGATGAGGATTATGACTGCTATTGCGATGCCGGTTGCGGTGAGCACTTCTATTGGGATGAGGCTTACGACCACTTCTGCGATTGCGGTTGTGGCGAAATGCGGGGAATGGAAGAGCATTTCCCGAGCGAGGAACGACATTTCTGCCACTATTGCGGCGAGCACTTTATTGATTTTTGCTACGATATCGATCCCATCGATCACACCTGTGATTTCTGCGGCTTTATCATTAGTGAATGTGTCGATGCATCTCCCGCCGATCACGTCTGCGACATCTGCAACTGGTGGCTCGGTGATTGCTTCGATGATGATCTCGATCACGTCTGCGACATCTGCAACTGGTGGCTCGGTGGATGCTTCGATGATGATCTCGATCACTTCTGCGACGTCTGCGGTAACCGTATAAGTGATTGCACGGATGATGAAAACTGCGATCATATTTGCGACATCTGCAACTGGTGGCTCGGTGGATGCTTCGATGATGATCTCGATCACTTCTGCGACGTCTGCGGTAACCGTATAAGTGATTGCACGGATGATGAAAACTGTGATCATATTTGCGACATCTGCGGCAAAATCTTAAGCGAATGCCTGGATGAATATCCCTGTGATCACGCCTGCGACATCTGCGGCAAAATTTTAAGCGAATGCATTGATACCGACTTCGACCATAAATGCGATTCCTTCTGCGACAACTACGGTAAGTTTTACGAAAGCCACGTAGACGAAAACAAAGACCATATCTGCGATACTTACGGCGAAAAGTGCCTGCAGACAAAGGGAACGTTTGACCTCTGCGAGGATGCCGACGGAGACGGCTACTGCGACTACGGTTGCGGAAAGCAGTTTGAGATTGAATCCGACGCACCGTTATACACGCGCGATGGCGACTACATCTATTTCGGTGAATATCCGCAGACCGTTAAAGCAGATGATGTAACCATTACGGATAAGCAGGATAGCCGCGGTTATTTCCTCGGTAGTGACGGATGCTATTATGTAATGGTAACGGCGAATTTGGCAGGTCATAGCTATACGTTTTCTAACGGTGAATCGGTTGTTTTCGAAGAGGTTTACTATTTCAAGGTAGAACCTATCCGCTGGAGGATTCTTTCGATCGAAAACGGTGTGGCATTTATTCTTTGCGAGAATATCATTGCCAATATGGTGTTTGATGCGTATACCGGCGCAGAAAGTAATAACTATAAGGATAGCGACGTTCGCGCGTGGTTGAATGCACAGTTCTATGAAAACGCATTCAGTGCTTTGCAAAAAGACTTGATTTTAACAACGCTTGTCGATAATAGCCTTGCAAGCACGGGATACAATAGCAACCCTTATACCTGCGAGGATACAGAGGATAAAATATTTCTCCTTTCTTATGCGGATATGACGAATAGCGCATACGGATTTAATATCGTTTCTTACGCCGCCGATGCGGCACGTAAGAAGCTGACCACGGACTATGTAAGAGCTTCGGGCGGTTGGATGTCGATTGAAAGCAACTATTACGGATATGGTAAATGGTGGCTTCGCACGCCGTATTATAACTATAAGCGTCTAGCTCGTTGCATTCTTCAAAACGGCGAAATTTTTGATGATAACTATATTTATTCATCAAACTACGGCGTAGTCCCTGCTTTGAGAATTGTCATCTCTTCGCATGGCGAGCATCTTGACAATAATTATGATCACTATTGTGATGAATGCGCAATTGAGATGAATGTTCACTCTGATAGTGATTTCGATCATTCTTGCGACGTTTACGGTGTGAATTGCGCTCATGGCAATATGGGAGAATGCAAGGATTCCGATAAAGATGGTGATTGCGATTATGGATGCGGAAAAACCTTCGAAAATGGTACCGCGCCGCTTTATGTCCGCGATGGCGACTATATCTATTTTGGCGAATATCCGCAAACCGTCAAAGCAAACGACGTAACCATTACGGAAACGCAGGATAGCCGCGGTTATTACCTTGGTTCGGACGGTTGCTACTATGCAAAAATAATCGCCAATCCTGCAATGAGTTCGGGCTATAAGTTTTCAACGGGTGCTACTGTAGCGAAGTATACGACGTATTATTTTAAGGTGGAACCGATTCGCTGGAGAATTCTCTCAGAAAACGAAGGCAAAGCGCTTATTCTTTGTGATAGCATTATCGCCAATACGGCATATCAATCCGACTATTTTTTGAGCGGGACGAATTGGTATACAACCGCAAACGGTGCGCCTGAGAACACGTATGCAAATAACTATCAATATAGCGCGGTGCGTGCGTGGTTGAACGTTCAATTTTATGAATGCGCATTCAATGATCTTCAGAAAGCATTGATTCAAGCTACATTGGTGGATAATAGCGCGGAAAGCACGGATAGCGCCTCCAACCTGTATGCATGCGAAGATACTTTAGATAAAATTTTTCTTCTTTCATATGCAGAGGCGACGAATAGCGCATACGGAATGGACACCGACGAATCTCGTTGTATGACCATTAGCGATTATGGACGCGCTACCGGTGTATATATGGCAACGAATAGCGTTGATTACGGTAATGGTTATTGGTGGTTAAGATCGCCGAAATCCGGTGCATGTAATCAGGCGTCTGCGATCTATTACAATGGTGATACGGACAAGATTGAGCCGGTTAATTCTATAACGCACGGTGTAGTCCCCGCCTTGTGGATTTGTCTGTAAACTCACATAAATCAATATACAAAAAGAGCATCCGCCTTCGGTTGAAAGCGGATGCTTTTTGTATTCCTAAAATGAAACGAACGTTCTTATTTCTCTTTCTTTTACGGAACGTAGTTCAGAAGGAAGATACCGCCGCTGATAAAGAGCAGGGTAAGAAGCAGGATCGGCCAGGTCACCTTGCTCGGCTCGTCAAGGAGCAGCGTGGAGAGGAGAACGCCCATGATCGGGGTGGAGAAGCTGAAGATCGTCACCTTCGAAACGGGGTTGAACTTGAGAAGCATGCCCCAAAGCGCGTATGCAACGGCAGAGAGCATAGAGAGATAGAACATCACAAGAACGCTCTTGAAGGAGCTAAAGCCGATGTGGCCGCCGCAGATGAATCCAACCGCCACCATCACCGCGCCGCCGAGAATAAACTGATAGCCCGAAAGCACAACGGGATCCTCGTATTTCGAAAATCTCTTCATAAGAACCGAGGAGATAGCAAGAGAGATCGCGGAGAAGAGAACGAAGGTGTCACCGAGCAGGTTCATCTCAAAGGAAAGTCCGTTGATGTTCACGAGGATGATACCCGTAAATCCAAGCAGACAAGCGATGATCTTCTTGAGATTCAGCTTTTCCATGCGGAAGATCAGGCAGGAAACCAGGATGGCGAAGAAGGTGGAGGAGCCGCTGAGGATCGTTCCCTTAACGCCGGAGGTGTTTGCCAGACCAACGTAGAAGAAAAGATACTGAATGATCGTCTGAAAACAGCTGATAATCGAAACTCTGCCGAGATTTTCCTTCTTGGGATAAAGCACGCGCCGTCTCGCAACGCTGTAGAACAAAACGGTCAAAACGCCCGCGAAGAAGAAGCGAACGCCCGCAAAAACGAGAGTGGAGGGAACGCCGCCGTGCGGCATGATCAGCTCGTAGCCAAGCTTAATGAAGGGGGTCGCGCTGCCCCAAAGCGCACAGCAGAGAAGGGCAGAAAGCGTGATCACCAAGGGGTAGGTAAAAAAGTTTTTCTTTTCCATGATGAAATTTCCTTTATCCGTAGTCTTGAATAAAATCGTCTTGGGAGCGCCGCTCAGGCGGATTTATGAGAGATCATCGGAACGGTGGTTGTGTTGTAGGCGTATCCCGTCAAAAGCTCGTAAAGATTGGCGCTGATCGTGCGCACGTCCTCCGCACTTGTCGGCAGGGGGATAGAGAGGGCATTCAGAACCTCTTTATAGGCGGTTTCATCGTCCATCGCGTAAAGCGACTGCAGCGCGGCAAAACCCGTCCCTGCCTCGGTTGCTTCACGGATGAAAAGATTCAGTGCAACGTAAGCGGAGGTCAGATCCGAGAGCGAAATCGTCGGCGAAGCGAACATATCGTGGTCCAGAAGCCCCTCGGTGGAGAGTGAAAGTGCAATCGGTGCGCCATCCTGCATCTCAAAGCAACCAAAGCGCTCGGCCGCGCGCACAACGATGGCGTTCAGAGCCTCAAGCGAGATCTCGTCCGCGGAAAGTGCGTAAGCCTCCCATTCGATCTGTGTGCGCATGCACTGCGTCAAAACGATCTGCAAAGCATTGTACATTTCGCTCTTCAAAAGAATGAGATAGCTGGAATCCGCCATCGCGCTTTCAGAAGTCGAAAGTGCTGCCTTCATGGCCTGCAGGGTGAGAAGTCTCAGCGAAAGTCCGTAAGCATCCGCAAGCTCGGGAGAGCGCATAAGCTCGTTCATTGCGCCGCCCTTTTCGTTTGCGTGGTAATAGTAGATTGCCGTTCCGAGCGCTTCTGCCGCCGTCATGTAATCTTCTGCCGAGCCGCCCGCTCCGATAAAGAAATAGGGTTGCGCACGGTTTGAGAAATACGCGGTAAATGCGCCCATCGTGCGCGTGCCGCCCGCGCTTCCGATAGAGAAGAGCGAATGATGCAGAAGATAATTGTAGCCCTCAAAAAGCTTCCCGCCGTAAGTTTCGTAAAGGCGTGTCAGCGTGTTCAGCATCTGCTCGGGGTACTTGATTTTTTCAACCTTGCTTGCGTTCGTGCTGAAATAATCAATGGAGGAAAGTGCCTGATAAACGGGGAGTAAATAATTCTCCACGGCAGAGAGCATATCATATGCCTCTTCCTTGCCAAGGGTGTAGCCCAAGCGGTCTGCGGAAAGATGCGCATAGGATTCGTAGCCGCAAAGATCCGCGATCTCGCGGCGCACGGTAAGAAGGGAGAGATAGATCTCCGCGTTCTTCTTGTTGGCGGCGATGCTGTAAAGTCGGTTGCAGCGAAGCGCCGCCTGTTGATATTCCGCAGAGCTCTCGCCAAAAATATTTGCAACGGTTTCCAGCACCTTGGTAACGGTGTCGGTAAGATTGCTGTAGGTGATCGTAATGGTGTCGGGCGAGATTGCCTCTGCTTCAAGCAAAAGCTCGTTTTCTCTTTCAAAGAGAGGGAGCGTATCGCCGTTATAAATGCCGCCGTTTTTGTATCTTTCAACGATGTCGGAGGCAAAATATTCGGTTTTTGCAAGCGCCTCGCCGTGCACGGATGCACAAACGGCAGAGAAGAGCTTTTCCATCGCCAAGGAAACGGAAGGCAAAGCGGTGTAAAGTCTTTTGTATTCTGCCGAGAAATAGCTGTCCTTGGTATTTTCGGAATAAAAGACCTTCGCATAGGCGAGCATGGAGGTATAGTTCGCGTATAATTGCTCCGCCGCGGCAACGGTTGCCAGCGCGGTCTCGTAGCTCGTTTCATCGCTCGTCAGCCGATTGGCGGCCAGCGTCAGCGCATCGGTCAGATCTTTAATATTCGGTGCAGAATAAGCCAAGGTAGAAAAATCCTCCTTGGAATGTCCCTCAAAGCTTCCCGCCGTCGGCAAATAAAGTGCGGGCGCCTTCTCCTCCTCTGCGGGAGGATTCGGATCCGGCGAAGGATCTTCGCCGCCGTTTCCCTTGCATGCGCTAAGAGAGAGCAGGCAGGAAAAAATCATGGAGAGGAAAAGAAAAAATGAAAGGATTCGATTCATAAAATCTCCGTAAGAATCAGATTTTCATAGGAATGGCGCGCATTCTCTCTCTCCTTGATCAAGGAAAAAAAGAAACACGTCTCACCATACACTATTATTTTATCAGATTTTCTGCGCGCGGTCTATATAGCAAAGATAAACGATTTGCAAACAAACGGTTAATTGGAAGATGGGGGCGCGTTTTTTATCTGTATATCATACTTGGATGGATGTCATGGCAGTAAGCGGTAAAATTGCGCAAACCGAGGGGAAACAAGAAGAAAAAGCACGGAGAAATACACTTGACAAACGAGAAAGAAAATGTTATAATATCCCTCGTAATATCTACCCGTAGCCCAGCTGGATAGAGCGACAGACTCCGACTCTGTAGGCCGTAGGTTCGAATCCTATCGGGTAGGCCAAAAACAAAAAACACTCCTCGTGGGTTTTTTTTTGTTTTTGTTCTGTCCGATAGGATTCGAAGGACGAACGGTACAGAGCGGACTTCCGGTGGACGTCCGCGACCGTGAGCGACCAAGGCGCGTAGTTCGCGCCGCGAATCGAATCCTATCATTAATACCAATCCCCGAAAGGGGCGAGAAAACACTCCTCGGGGGTGTTTTTTTGTTTTTGTTCTGTCCGATGGGATTCGAAGGACGAACGGTACAGAGCGGACTTCCGGCGGACGTCCGCGACCGTGAGCGACCAAGGCTGTGACGTTTGCGGAGCAAACTCATCAGAGATGCTCTGCATCTCTTGCGTAGATTCGCGCCGCGAATCGAATCCTATCATTAACACCCCTCCCCGAAAGGGGCGAGAAAACACTCCTTGGCGCACCTGCGATAAAGCAGGTGTGCCAACTCTATTCGCCTACGGCGAGTGATATGCACTTCGTGCGTGATATGTCCTTTGAACGTGATATGCGCCAAAGCGGCTATGATGATTTTGGATTCAATCGAACTGAAAACGAACAAGTTTTTGAATCCATCGGTTAAATATATTTTTCACAAAGAAAAACAAATTTAACATTGTGCAAAAAATAGAGACGATTTTTCAAATACATTCGCCCCTTTGCCTTGTATAATATAAGTAACGATAAAAATAGGGAAGGATAAGCGCTATGGCAGCTATCGTATTCAAAACCAAATACCTCACCTACGAGATCACCGAGGACGGAAAAAACAAGGCCTTTCGCACGGCAAACGGAGAGGATCGCCTGATCGCATCGCCCGCCGCCGTGATCACGTTGGAAAGCCGTGCCGAGATCCCCTCGGTCGGCGCTTCGTTTGAAGGCGGCATTCTCTCGCTCACCTTTGCGAACGGAACGGAGATCGGTCTTGCCGTGGAGGAGAAGGCGGAATATATTACCTTCGCTCTCTGCCGCGCATCGAGAGAGGATTTTCTTTCGGTTTCCTTTCTGAACGTGACCCTCGCAGACGGCGCGGGTGAATACGAGGCCGTGATGATGGGAATGACGCTTGCAACGCAGATGAAGGAGCATCCCGGGGATAACCGAGCCCTCATCGCCTCCGCGTATCCGCATATCGGGCTTTTGTCCACGGCGCGAAGCACTTATCCCGCAAAGGTTGCATTCTTTGCCGCCCCCAAAGCAGAGGTGCGCCGCATTGAGCGCGAAATCTTGGAGGAAATTCCAAAAACCGAGATTCCTCGCTCCATGAAGGGCGGCCCGTATGCCAACCTTGCCGAAAGGGAAGCGCGCGGCGATTATTTCATCCTCATGCAGGAAAGTGCCACGCTTGCAAACGTGGATTCCATCATCGCCGAAATGCGCCGCTTTGGTCTCTCGCAGATCACCCTGCATCATTACGCGCATTATCTTCAAGGCGATTTCGGTTGCAGAAGCACCATCCCGGGCGGCATGGATGAGTTCAAAAAGGTTGTGGAGCGCTTCCATGAAAACGGCATCCTCGTCGGTCTGCAAAGCTATTCTTTCTTTGTTGTGCCGGATTCCTCGTACGTAACGCCTGTGCCGCATAAGGATCTCGATATCCTTCGAAGCTTCACGCTGGCGGAGGATATCTCCGCCGCGGCGGAGTCTCTTGCGGTTCTCGAAAGCACGGAGGGCGTCACGGCAGAGGAGGGCTTCGTTTTCGTCAATTCTCCCTATCTTTGGGTGGACGATGAGCTGATCAAGTTCTCCCTTGCGGAAAACGGCCGCTTTAAAGTTGCCGAGCGCGGCGCATACGGAACGCGCCCCGCAGAGCACAAGAAGGGAAGCGCGGTTCGCCATCTGAAGCAGTATTTCCTCATCCCCCTCGCGCGCGTCGGCTCGGAGCTTTTCTATGAGATCGCGCGCAAAACCGCGGAATTCTATAACGAAAGCGGCGCGGATTATTTCTATCTCGATGCCTTGGACGGCGC
>JAZQWS010000226.1:0-8354 GCA_045632465.1 Eubacteriales bacterium | reverse complement strand
AGCGAGGGATATTTCTCCGGATACTTTTTTGCATCCAAGAGCACATCCGTATCGAGAACATTATAATGCACCGCGAATCCACCAAGTTGAAAATAGGTTTGCATAGAGGATACAAGCAAATTCAGCCCGTTTTCACCACGGACGCTTGAGCTGTGAACGTCAATATCAACGATTGTTCCGTTCGGCGTGTTTTTGCTATCCAGCTTTGCAACGGAGGAAAGATGCGCGCCGATTCCCTCACGCTCTGTGCCGAAGCTTGCGCTTGTATTCTGCGAAAGCGGTTCGCCTGCACGTCTTCCATCGGCGGAAGCAGCCGTAGCCTTGCCAAAATCCCATCTCCAATTAATCGAAAACAATCCGAGCCGATATTTTCCGCCCTTTTTATTGGGGGTTCCGTTCACCTCTTTAGCAAGAGTTTTGATAATTCGAGAGGCAATCGCATCCACCTCATCGTTATCGGCTCCAAACTTGGCGGGCTTATTTCTGGACCAAAGGCGAAGCGGCTCGCATTCATTCCAATCGGAGCGAAGAATATCACGAAGCTCCGAAAGCGTTAGTTTTTTATCGTCGTAAACGATTTTCTTGATTGCATAGAGAGAATCGGCCGCACTTGCAAGCCCCAGAGCATTCATAGAGGAATTATTGTACTTCGCCGCGCGGTCACAATACAGATCTCCGCCCTTTTCCAGAGCAGACGTGTACGTTGCGGAAAGGATCGGCGAAGAATGCAGATGCTTATACTCCATCTCCAAGACGTCTGTGGCATCCTTGGCGCACTTTACCAGATAGGCAAGCTGGCGCTCGTATTCAAGCATCAGCGCATCGAAGCAAGAAAGGTCCGAGGAGACAGAAAGACCGATCCGATCCCCCGTGAGCACATCCACGCCGTCACTCAATGCATATTCAAGGGCTTTCAGGAGATTCACCCTTGCGTTGCAAGAGCAGGTTAACTCGCCGTTTGCGCCGCATTCATAGCATCCAACAACGTGATAATCCACGGCATCGCATAGATCGGCCCCTACATTTTCAAGCGATTCAATTACCCTTTTGTCACTTAAAAATACAATACCGTTTCGCCCTTCTCTTATACATTCGAAGGCATTTCTGACAAGCGCCTTCGGCATATCATCGGAGAAAAGGAAATGAAGCTTTACGTTTTTCGTTTGAAGACTCCTGTACGCATCTAAGAATATGAAGGAAAGCTCATTTGCAAGGCTCTTGCCATCCGCATCTGTGCCACCGATGGCAAACGGCAGATTGGCGATAGCTTTGATGGAATCGAGCGCATTGAGATAATCAAAAACATGATTTCTGCCTTCGTTTTTATCTTCTTTTTCAAAATAATGATAAAAAAGACTATCTACGCGACCCATAGTACGCAGGGGCGTGTTATCAAAATACTGCTGCAAAAAGTAATAAAGGATCGACGTCTGCATTGCTTCGTATAAAGTGGCGGGCGAACGCTTGGTGAGATTCAAAAGGCTCTCGGACATTTCATATAGGCCGACTTCTCTTGCAAAAAAAGATGCGCGGCGCATGAAGGCTAAAGCAGCATCGTAAACAGCTTGCAAAGCTACATAAAAATGCTCATTTTCTTTCGTTGCATATTTTTCCTTATATTCGCCGATTCTATTTCGCAATCCCCAAATACCGAGGGTGATCACGTCACTCCAGCAGGCGCTCGTGTGGCCGAAATCATAATCGCCCGTATAGGCTCTTGCAAGCGCGCCCTTTATAGCCCGATTACTAACAAGGGCGTTTCTGTATTTCTCGGCTTTATATGCAAATATATCGGTCTTTTCGCTTAGCGGCCGAACGCCAAGGAAAAAGCGATTCTTTTCGATTTTATAAAACTCGCAGCTAAGAAGCGAGGATATAATAAGCTCACATTCCGCTTCAAACACGCTCCCATCTTTATTGAAAAAATCCATGCAGTTCACTTCGGAAGCATTCATACAAGATCCTCTCTTTATCTTTATTATAACACAATTATATATCGCAAGGGATTCCATTGTAAATTCCAAAAATGATAACTTTTATACTTTCCGAAACATATTTATTGAAATATCTTGATTTTTATACAAATTAGTTGTATAATTTTATACAAACCGACATCGAGAGGAAAAAATGAATACCGTTGATATTACGAAAAGCACTTGTCACATAAAAAATATTCTCGAGGTTATAAAATCAAAAAACACAAGATGCAACAAGCGCCTTGTTCAAAATTGCAGGCACAGCGATGCCTTCGTTTACATAACCTCCGGATCTTGCACCTACACCTTCAGCGACGGAAGAGAGCAGATTGCTCGCGCGGGCGACATACTGTATCTTGCGCATAACGCAACCTACACAATGTACATTCACGATGAGAATTACATGTTTATATTTTGCGATTTTGAATTTGATTCGGATGCACAAAGAGAATGCATGATAATCACTGCACCAAATCCCGCACATGCCGAAAATCTTTTTTTGAAGCTATGGAATCAATACAGAATTCCGAGGACGTCTTCAAATGTGGAAATGCTTTCGATCCTCTACTCGATCTACGCGATCATAATCAACGCAAGGCATGCCGATTATATCCAACCGCAGCAGAGAAACAAAATTCAGGAGCTAAAGGAATATATCGACTTAAATTACAGTGATCCGAATCTGAGCGTGTCTTCTTTATCCGAAATGGCAGGCATGAGCGAGGTTTATTTCCGAAAGCTCTTTGGAAAAAAATACGGACAAACGCCGTCAAAATACATTCTCTCGACAAGACTTCTCAAGGCAAGAGAGCTTATGAAATACCCATTTATAACGCTTGCTGACATTGCCGAGCAATGCGGATTCTCCTCTCAACAGTATTTTTGCAGGATCTTCAAGGAAAATCTGGGAATCACGCCAACCGAATACAGAAAGAAATTAAAGTAAATCTTGCGATATAGGAAAGATACATAATAAGCCAAAAGCCGATGATTTTTGATCATCGGCTTTTTAAGTTTTCGCTTACAAAAGTAAAATAAAGCATCCGCCCTGGACGGTGCGGGCTCGGAAGTGGCGGTAGATACCTGTGGAGGTATAATACCAATCCGAGAACGGCACGCGAGTGGTGGTTTCGCGGAGGAAGCGCGCAAGGGGGGCAAGCATTGCTTTTTGCTTTTCTACGGAATCCGAGAGAGATGCCGACCAAACGAGCCAATCGCTCTTCGTATAATCCTCGCGGCTATCAAGGGGCGTTCCGTAGGTATTGGATTTTTCAATATAGACATCCACCTCGCGCTCACGGCATTCGGTGCTGAAAAGACCAAAGCCGAGAAGCTTATCAAATGCCATGTTATATTTTAAGCTGAAGGTTTTATCATCCGAATCGAACGTGAGGGGAATGTGTGCGTATTTTTCGCCAAAGGCCATGATATCATCCGCAAATTCCTTTGCGATTCGACGGTATTCTTCCCCGCCCGTTTTTTCTGTGGCATCCAAAAGGGCGGCATACGCCGCGATTCCGACCGAGGCTTTGACCGAGAGATTGACATTGTTTTTGAGATGACCCGCAAAGTCATCCGTGCAAAGCTGGGTATCCGGACGACGACCGTATTTCACGAGATACTGCACCCAAAGATCGAAGGTTTCGCGATTTTCGGAGAAAATGCTATAATCTCCGTCTGCTCGGCAGGCGGCACAGCACATGATCAACATATTCGCGCATTCCTCAACCGGCATCTGCTCCTCGAAGAGATACGCATCATAGCTTTCTGAGAAGAGATAGAAGGGAGGCCGCGTGCCAAAATCCTTGCTTCGCCAAATATCAAAGCTATTGCCGCGCATTTCACCGCCGTCACGGGCGAGACCGTACACCTGACCGTTTGCGAGCGGAAACGTTCCCATATCGTGAGGTGCAAAGTCATATTTCCAAACGGGGAGCGAAGCAAAGGCGAGGATGGGGCGCATCATTCCCTTCACAAGCTCGGGATTATAGAGGAGATACAGAGGCATAGACGGATAGCTTACGTCTACCGTTCCGATACAACCGTTCGAATTGCATTCCTTGGAGAGGAATAGCAGGTTTCCCTTTTTATCGCGAACAAGCGAGTGACCCGCAATGCTCTGACGAAGAGAAGCGACGAGGATGAGATAATAATCCTCACCGTAGGGTGCGGCTTTTTTACGAAGGTCGGCATCGAAGGCCGAAAGCTTTGCTTCGATCTCGTTCTTACGCGCCAAGGTGTATTCCAATGCCTCGATAATCGTGTGATCCTCAAGGTAATAGCCCTTTAAGAATTCGCCGAAATACTGAACGGCAAGTCCGTTATCAAAACCAATGGCGATCGTTCCCTGCTTCCCCGTGGCGGTGGCTCCGATAAAAGAGGAGATCGGAGACGGAACGGAAGCGGAGATTTCGCCTTTTTTGATATAATCGCTCATCGAATATTTATCCAGCACAAGCGCGCGCTCGGCGGCGATATACCAATAGCCCCAATCTGCGCCGACGAGATCGCCCGCATTAGAGAGGAGATGCTGCTTGGAAAGCCCGACAAAGGCGGCCCGGCCGCAGGAAATATCCGTTTTACCTGCAAAGACAGGGGGATTATCTCCCACCGGTACGTTATGACAAATTTCCTGCCCGACAAAAAGAGAGACCTCGGCGCTTTCCGCACCGATCACCTCATATTCCATATAGCAGGTGGGCATAGAGAGAAGCGAAAGATCGGTTGGCAGAAGAGGCGAAACAAAGGAAACGCGCAGCGTTACGCCATCGAGATCAAAGGTATAACGCGTGGAAAATGCATCCACAGAAAGATCGATTTGCTTTGCAGCAATCAGCCCGCTGTCCTGAGCAAAGCGCCAGGTTGCACCGAGGAAGGAATAGGTCTTTCCGTTTACGCGCGCAATGCCGTGCATCGGCTTGCGCTCGCCCCACCAGGTGATGGGATCGTTTTCATTCAAGACTTCTCCATCCATCCAAACGGAAAAATAAGGATCGTTGACAAACAGAGGATAAGCCGGAAGAAGCTGTTTCATTTCGTTTCTCCTTGTAAATTTAATGATTGACAATTTCTTATACTTGTATTATAATATGATTAAAAGCAAAAAACAATAGAAAATTCGATCATATAGGTGTAAAATATCGTCATATGCTAAAAATAGAACAAAAAAGAGAGTCGGAAAGCGAAGTCCGCGAAGAAATCTATGCCTTTGGAGATGAGGGCGTGCTTCCCCTTCGGATCGTTATGGCAGGAATCACGTATCCGGATTTGAATTACCGAATCGAACGAAAAAGAGAGCTCAATCACATCTTCGTTTTCGAATACGTAATCGAAGGGCGCGGCCATCTCGTCATTGACGGAAAGCGATTTGAGGTTTCGGCGGGAGATACTTACATTCTCACACCGAACACACAACAGTGCTACTATGCGGACAAAAACGAGCCGTTCAAAAAGATATGGATCAACGCCTCAAGCAACTATCTTTCGGCAGTGCTTGAGGCACACGGAATTTCATACGGCGCTTACCGATACAATTCCCACTCTTTGATGGGTGAAATTTTAGAAATCGCAAAAAGCGGCGGCGATGCCGCCACTGTTTCAGCTAAAATTGCTCCGATCTTACTTTCCTTGATTGAAGCACTTTGCCCATATTATAAAGAAAGGAAGGCGGAAAGCCCTGCGCTGACCGCCAAGGAGCGAATCGATACGCTCGGCGGCGCCGCGCCCTTTTCCCCTTCTGCGCTCGCGGAGGAGATGCATATTTCGCTTTCCACGCTAACGCGAATCTTTCAAAGCGCTTACGGCTGCACACCGTATGAATATCATCTTTCACATAAAGAAAAAATAGCAAAAAGTCTTTTGGAAAACACAAGTCTTTCCGCGAAAGAGATTGCATATCGCCTCGGATTTTCCGATGCGCATTATTTTTCCAACTTTTTCAAAAAAAGGACAGGGATTCGACCTGCCGAATATAAAAAGCGGAATGCATCTCATTAAGAACCGAATATATGAAAGGGGATACCGTGTTTTTTACAGTACCCCCATTTTTTATTCAGTTACAGCGCTTTTTATCTCTCGCGAGAAACAAAGTAAAAAGGCTGTATGAAATGTAATTTTCAATACATTTCATACAGCCTAATCCATTTTATGTCTCTTGTGCCTTTTTGCGCTCCAGATACTCCTCATACGTGCCGAGATAATCCACGCAACCATCGGGAGAAAGCTCAATGATGCGGTTGGCAACGGTGGCCAGAATCTCATAGTCATGCGAGGAGAAAAGGATATTGCCCTTGAAGGACTGCATACCGTTGTTCACGGCGGTGATGGATTCAAGATCCAAATGGTCGGTCGGCTGATCGATCATCAGAAGGTTCGAGCCGAACATCATCATGCGCGAGAACATACAACGCACCTTTTCACCACCCGAAAGAACGTTAACGGGCTTGAAAACGCTCTCGTTCGAGAAGAGCATTTTTCCGAGGAAGCCACGGAGATAAGACTCGGTTTGATCCTTGGAATAAGCGCGCATCCAATCGATGATAGATTCCTTATGGCCATCAAAATATGCGGAATTATCATGCGGGAAATAGGACGTTGTGATCGAAACGCCGAACTTGAATTCTCCGCTATCGGGCTGCGCTTCCTCATTCAGAATTTTGAAAAGCTGAGTGATGGCAAGCTCGTTTCCGAGGAAGGCGATCTTATCGCCTTTTGCAACGTGGAAGGTGAGATCCTTAAAGAGCGTCTTTCCGTCAATGGAAGCAGAGAGATTTTCAACGTGCAAAATCTCCTTGCCGGGCTCTCTATCCATATCGAAGCCGATGAAGGGATAACGGCGGCTGGAAGCAGGAAGCTCCTCGATCGTCAGCTTATCAAGAAGCTTGCGGCGCGAGGTTGCCTGACGGGATTTTGACTTGTTTGCAGAAAATCGGGAGATAAAGCTTTGCAGTTCTGCGATTTTCTCTTCATTTTTCTTGTTCTGCAGCTTGATCATGCGCTGAATCAGCTGGCTGGATTCATACCAGAACTCATAGTTACCAACGTACATTTTGATACCGCTATAATCGATATCGACAATGTTGGTACAAACGTCATTCAGGAAATGGCGGTCATGCGAAACGACAAGAACCGTTCCGAAATAATCCGAAAGAAAATTTTCAAGCCAAAGCACGGCATCGATATCGAGACCGTTGGTCGGCTCGTCCAGCAGGATGATATCAGGATTTCCGAAAAGCGCCTGCGCAAGAAGAACCTTTACCTTTTCACTTTCTTTGAGGCTCGACATCGGCATATAGAGAGTATCGTCCGTCATTCCAAGACCCTGGATCAGCTTGGATGCATCGCTCTCGGCTTCCCAGCCGTTCAGCTCGGCGAATTCTCCCTCGAGCTCGGAGGCACGAATGCCATCCTCGTCCGTGAAATCCTCCTTGGCATAGAGCGCATCCTTTTCCTTCATGATGTCATAGAGCCTTTTATTGCCCATGATCACGGTATCCAAAACCGTGTATTCCTCAAAAGCAAAGTGATCCTGCTTCAAAACGGAAAGGCGCGTGTTTTCGGGAATGATAACCTCGCCGCGCGTGGGCTCAAGCTCGCCGCAAAGGATGCGGAGGAAGGTGGACTTTCCCGCGCCGTTTGCGCCGATGATGCCGTAGCAATTTCCGGGCGTGAACTTCAGATCCACGTCCTTGAACAAAAGCTGGCCGCCAAACTGGAAGGCCACATTACTTACTGTGATCATAATTTATCCTTTATCTATTATTTTTCAAGCTCGCAAAGAAGCGCGCGAATATTTTCAAATACATAGGTGGGGCGAACGTCAGAGGCTTCGAGCTTTGCGCGATCCGTGCCGCCGGAAAGGACGAGAATGGAAGAAACGCCTGCATTGTTGCCTGCCATAATATCGGTTTTCAGCATATCGCCAACCATGGCGGTTTCTTCTTTTTTATAGCCGAATTTCTTCATTGCCATCTCGATCATGGTTGGCTCGGGCTTTCCGATATAATGCGGCATCTTACCCGTTGCATTAAAGAAGCCCTGCGCAAACGAGCCGCAATCCGGCACGTAGCCATAAGCCGTCGGACATGCGGGATCGGGATTGGTAGCAAGATAAATTGCGCCTCTCGTTAAAAGACGAGAAACATCGTCCAGCTTTTTAAAGGTCAATTCAATATCATTGGAAATCAGAACGCCGCCGATCTCATCGAATCGCGAGATATCGGTGGTTACCGAAAGGCCTGCCGCAACCAGCTGATCCACAAAGGAAACCGTTCCCATCGCATAAAACAGCACGTCGGGATGGTTCTCCTTAATGTAAAGAATGGTTGCATCCGTGGAGGTGATAAAGTCCTCTGCGGTGGCGCTGATGCCGATGTGATC
>JAZQWS010000225.1:0-2717 GCA_045632465.1 Eubacteriales bacterium | reverse complement strand
TTGAGCGTGTTGGGCGCCGGCTTCTCGGATGCAATGCTTTCATCCGTCAGCGTCTTTTTGAATACGTAGGATTTTGAGCTTCCGTAGTAATAATCGTATGAATAATAGCTCGTCGAGATCTCCACCGTGGTGGTCGCGTCTGCGCCGAGATCCTTCAGCGCCGAGGCGTATGCCTCGGAATCAATGTAGATCTTATCCTGCGGCAGACCGAAGCTTGCCATCATATCGTAAAGCCCGAAGGACTGCGAATTTCCGTCCGTGCCCGTCACCGTAACGGTGGTGTTGGGCGAGGAATAGCCGAAAATGTAGTGGCTTGCCACCGCCGTGCGGAAGCCCTCCTCGATGAAAAGGCATTCCGCAGTCAGATTGTTGTCGTAGAAATATTTTACGCCAACAAGATCGTATTCCATGGTTTCGAAAAGAATTTTGGAAAGCAGGATCTCGTCCTTGCCAACGTACGTCTGATAGGAGATCGGCAGATACAAAAGGATCTCGTTGCCTTTTTCGGGATAGCGGCCAAGAATATCGTCGCCGTAATCCTTGCCGAAAACCGCATCGGTATGAACGTATTCAAAATCCCATTCATTCTCGCCCGTGGGGATCTGAATGTAGCTGTAAACGTCTAAAAGAGAATCGAAATGGAGATAGGACTCTGCGCCGTATTCCTCCTTCAGCACGGAAAGCTCATCCTCCGAAAAGACGGCACCGTTTTGCTTTGCAACAACAACGCGTCCGTCAATGTGGTTGAACATATAGTTCGGCTCAAAGAGCAGGGATGCTTCGCCGCAAAGCGCGGTGGAAAGAAAGATGCCCATCGTTCCGATGATCATGAGCAGACAGAGAAAGGCCGAAAGCTTCGGCTTTGCGAAAAAGATCGCGTGCCCAAGCGTCCATCCGTTTTTCACCTGCTTTTTGATCTCCGCCCCTTTTTCGGGCTTTTTTGCAGGATCGGCATCGCGGCGCTCGTCTGCCTGTCCCGCAGGCTTGATCGCGTGATCTGCCTCCACGGCGCCGTCAAAAATGCGGATATGCCTGGTTGCATGCTCGGCAACCTGGTCGAAATTATGCGTAACAACGATCAGAAGCTTCTCCTCGGAAACCTCCTTCAGCAGAGCAATGATCTCCTCGGAGGTCTTGGAATCGAGATTTCCGGTCGGCTCGTCCGCCAGAATGATGGGGCTGTCCTTTGCGAGGGCGCGCGCAATCACCGTTCTTTGCTTCTGTCCGCCCGAAAGCTTGCTGCCCTTGTGGTTGGCGTGCGATGCGAGGCCAACGCGGCGGATCAGCTCCATCGCGCGTGCGTGGCGCTCTGCCTTGTCCTCGATATGCATCAGAGCAAGCTCCACGTTTTGAAGAACCGTGAAGCTTTCAATTATATTATAATCCTGGAAGATAAAGGAGATATATTTCTCGCGGTATTCCTCCCAGTCGGGTTGCATATAATGCGAGGTTGGCTCTCCCTCGATGAGAAGCTCGCCTTCCTCATAGGAATCCATTCCGCTGATCACGTTCAGAAGCGTGGATTTTCCCGAGCCGGATTTTCCCGTCACCGCAACGAATTCACCCAGCGAAAAGGAGAGATTCACGCCGCGGATTCCAACGGAAACGTTTCCCTCGGAAACGTAGATTTTGCCGATGTCGCGAAGTTCAAGCAATGCCATACCTTTTTCCTTTCTTTTTTTAGAAAAGATTCTTCATTATAAATCTATTATGGCACAAATTTTTGAAAAAATCAAGAACATATTATTATTATTATTATTATTATTATTATTATTAAAGTGTGAACAAATCCCAATAAAGCGCGCGCCGCGCGGTATTTTGAAAAAATTCGCAGATTTTTTAAAAAAGGTATTGACAAAAGGGAATTTATGCGGTATAATTAAATCACTTTAACAAATTAAAGTGATAAAACACTAAAGGAGAACAAGAAAATGAAAAAGATTATCACCCTTGTGCTTTGCATTGCAATGCTTTGCTCTGCATGCTTCGCTCTCACCTCTTGCGGCGCGAAGGATTATGACGACCTCACGATCGTTGACCTCGGCTTCGAGAAGGAATACTTCGGTATCGCGTTCCGTTCCGGCTCCGATATGACCCGTAAGGTTGAGGATATCACCCTTGGCCTGATCAAGGACGGCACTCTTGATGCGCTTTCCACCAAGTATGAGGTTGGCGCTGTTGACGAAAAGGATTACACTCCCAAGGCTGATGCTTGCGCTGATAGCGATGACTGGGCAAAGATCCAGGCTGCAGGCAAGCTCGTAGTTGGTATCACCGATTACAAGCCCATGGATTATAAGGATGATGATGGCAACTGGATCGGCTTTGATGCAGAGTATGCAAAGGCTGTTTGCGATAAGCTCGGCGTTGCTGTTGAATTCAAGGAGATCGAGTGGGATAACAAGCTTATCTCTCTTGCCGCAGGCGAAATCGACTGCATCTGGAACGGTATGACCATCACCGAGGCGATCGAGGCTGCTGCTGATTGCACCGCTCCCTACATGTTCAACTCTCAGGTAGCTGTTGTTCTTAAGGACAATGCAGGTAAGTACACCGATATCGCAAGCCTTGCAGGCGCAACCATCGCTGCTGAGGGCGGCTCCGCAGGTGAAACTGCTATCACCTCCAATGCATCTCTTAAGGATGGCTTTAAGAGCGTAACCGCTCAGACCGATGCTCTTCTTGAGGTTCTTTCCGGTGCATCGGATGCGGCTATC
>JAZQWS010000224.1:0-1126 GCA_045632465.1 Eubacteriales bacterium | reverse complement strand
CATACGCGAGCCGCGCAGAAGCTTGAGGATTCCGAGCTGAAGCACGTTACCCTTTCCGTAAACGTCGTCAAACGATCTCGCAAACGAAGCGTAATTTTCGTGAGGAAGTCCCGCAATCAGATCCGCGTGAATGTGCAGATTCCCCTTTTTATGCAAGCGCTCCAAAGCCGCGAGCGTTTTCTTTGTATCCAAGGCGCGTCCGATGGCGCGGATGGTGTCGGGATTCGTACTTTGCACGCCGATCTCCAGACGGAATTTGCCCTTCGGCACCTTCTCCAGAATGGCAAAGCTTTCTTCGTCCAGAAGCGCCGCCGACACCTCAAAATGATATTCCTTCGTATATTGCGGTCCGGAAAGCGCGCGCCATATCGTTTTCGCGCGCTCACGGTCAAAATTGAACGTCCGATCGACCAGCTTGACGGTTCGGATGCCGTCAAATTTTTCAAATAAGAGCAAGTCAGCGAGCGCCTTTTCCGCGGATTTGGCGCGAATCCCCTCCGCGCGCGAGGACAGGCAATACGCGCAGGCAAACGGACATCCTCTGACGGATTCGTAATAAACGAGCCCGCGCGGCTCTCCGCCGATCTCTCCGTAATAGATCCCGCTCTCCGTGAAATGGCGGTACGGCATCGCGCGGATCACTTGATGTCGGCAATCCTCTCCGTTTTTCAGAGATCGTATCAAAAGAGGAAACGCCTCTTCTCCTTCGCCCGCAATGACGATATCCGCCTCGGGATGCTTCTCAAAGAAATCTCCGTCCGCAAAGGAGACCTCAGGACCGCCGAACACAAGCACGGCAGACGGCAAAAGCGTTTTCAGCTCGGAAGCAAAGGCGTACATCTCGGGCGCGTTCCATATATAAGTGGAAAAGCCGTAAATATCGGAATTTTCCGACACGAGCGCCTCCAGCACGGAAAGCCTCGTGTCCTTCAGATTTTTTTCAATGATCACGGCTTCTTCCCCCGACGCGCGCAAGGAATGACCGATCGCGCGTACGGCAAGGTTCGTGTGTGAGTAAGAGCCGTTCAACGCAAAAAGCACGGTTTTCAATGTTATGAGATCCTTTCAAAAACGATTGCCGATGAACCGCAAAAATCGATTCATCGGCAACCTGCAAATTATGATT
>JAZQWS010000223.1:0-2809 GCA_045632465.1 Eubacteriales bacterium | reverse complement strand
ACAACGGAAGAGCAGGAAACGCTTCGTGAAACAACGCTGAAAATGGTCGGATCCGAGTTGGATGCGATTTCGCTTCTGAATGCAATTTATAAGGAAGCGCTCGGCATTGATGCCGTGATCGATGTATCTCTTGCCGATTTACCGAATGAGATTTTCCCCGAAAGCGGAAGCCTCAGGAAACTTGCCGAAAGCGGGTATTATTCCGAAATCATTGCGCCCTCTCTGTATGGCGGTCGCACGGTTGTCAACTCTGAGCGTTACCTCGGTGAGCGTACGCGTCTTCTACGAGAGCGTAATCTTGTTGTGGGTGATATTTTATACATAAAGGCAACAAGCACATATGGCTTGTATATCTATCTTGGTGACGGCGTGCTTCTGGATCTTTCCGGCGGTTTAAAAACAGTGGATATTGAGGAGCGCTTGGAGGTAACGCTTGGCTGGCCGATGTTTGCCGTTCTGCGCCCCTCTCTTGCATTTTAATATTTTGTAAAAAACATAAAACTTCGATTTAACAAATAAAAACGAGGCAGAATTCAAATCTGCCTCGTTTTGTGATTTTATTCTTCTGCCCATCCAAGCGAACGCTCCACGGCTCTGCGCCATTTCTTCATTTGCGTTTTGCGGAAGTCAAGATCCTTGTCTGTCTCAAAAATGCGCTCGATCGCGCGGTTCTTTTTGATCTCCTCCACAGAATTATAGAGTCCAACGGCAAGTCCGCAAAGATAGGCCGCACCGAGTGCGGTGCTTTCCACGGATGCGGGGCGCTCCACGGGAATGCCCAAAAGATCCGCTTGGAAGGAAAGCAAGAGATTGTTTTTGCAAGCGCCGCCGTCTACCTTCAGTGCAGGAACAGTGAGCCCCGTTGCCTCCTCCATCATAGCAACCACATCGGCCGTCTGATAGGCAAGTGATTCCACGGTCGCGCGAATGATGTGGTTTTTCGTGGTGGCACGGCTGATGCCAATGATCAGGCCGCGTGCATAAGGATCCCAATGCGGTGCGCCAAGTCCCGTAAATGCGGGAACAACGAAAACGCCACCTGTGTCCTCCACCTTGGATGCGTAGTATTCGCTATCCTGTGCGCTGTCCAAAATTTTCAGCCCATCTCTCAGCCATTGGATGGCCGCGCCGCAGGTGAAAACAGAGCCTTCCAGCGCATAGGTTATCTCACCGTTCAGCCCCCAGGCGATCGTGGTGAGCAAGCCGTTGTCGCAGGAATAGGGAACGTATCCGGTGTTCATCAGTAAAAATCCGCCCGTGCCGTAGGTGTTTTTCACGTCACCCTTTTCAAAACAGCATTGTCCGAAAAGCGCCGCCTGCTGGTCGCCCGCAATGCCGCCTATGGGAAGGGAAGCGCCAAGAAGCTTGGGATCGGTATGTCCAAAAATATAGCTCGAGGGATGAACCTCGGGGAGCATACAGCGCGGAATGTGAAAGAGCGAAAGCAGCTCCTCATCCCAGGTGAGCGTATGAATATTGAATAGCATCGTGCGCGATGCATTGCTGTAGTCGGTGGCAAAGGATTTTCCGCCCGTCAGATTCCAAAGAAGCCAGGTATCAACCGTTCCGAAGCAAAGCTCTCCCGCCTCCGCGCGCTCTCTCGCTCCCTCTACGTTATCAAGGATCCATTGGATCTTGGTTGCCGAGAAATAAGGATCCGGCAAAAGTCCGGTTTTCTTTCGGATCAGCTCGCTGCATCCATTCTTTTCGAGTTTTTCGGTCGCCTCTGCCGTGCGTCTGCATTGCCAAACGATCGCATTATAAATAGGCGTGCCGCTCTTCCGATCCCAAACGATCGTGGTTTCGCGCTGATTCGTAATGCCGATGCCTGCAATGCTTTCCCAGCCCTCACCGATTTTCAGAAGCGCCTCGGTGGCAACGGAAATCTGCGTGGACCATATGGTCATCGGATCATGCTCAACCCAGCCTTCATGCGGAAAGATCTGCGCAAATTCCTTTTGTGCTGTGCTTATGATGCATCCGTTTTTGTCAAACAAAATGGCGCGTGAGCTCGTTGTTCCCTGATCGAGCGATAAAATATATTTTTTCATAGATAAAAAAGCGGCCTCCCGATTTTCAATATGCATAAAAGTGCGGTCTGTTTTTTGAAGAAAAAACATTGATAATTGTATAGAACGTCTAAAAAACAAGCCTTGGGCAAAATTCGCCCAAGGCTTGTTTTTTTACTTAATTTCAACGGTAACGCGCTTGCCGGCTTTAGTAGCTGCAACCTTCATAATCTGGCGAATGGCTTTGGCAATTTTGCCGTGGCGGCCGATCACCATGCCCGTATCATCCTCTGCTACGGTGAGCACAAGCTCAACATCGTCTCCATCCTCATTCATTTCAACGAAAACTGCATCGGGTGTGTCAACGATGGCGCGGGCGATATCCGTCAAAGTCTGTTTCAGATCCATGAGTTCAACCCGTTCCTTTCAGAGCGAATTACTTAAGGATTTCGCTTTTCTTCAAAAGCGTCTTAACGGTCTCAGTGGGCTGAGCGCCGTTTGCAAGCCACTTGTTAGCCTTTTCTGCATCGATCTTGATGTCAGCGGGATTGGTGAGGGGGTTGTAGTAACCGATCTCCTCGATGAACTTACCGTCGCGGGGAGAGCGCTCGTCTGCAACTACTACGCGGTAGAAGGGCGCCTTCTTTGCGCCAAGTCTTTTAAGTCTGATTTTTACTGCCATTGTTTTTTCCTCCAAAAAAGTTGTGTTTTTTATTTTTATAATTTTTAATTATAAACGTGATAAATTTAGAAGGGAAGCTTCAGCCCGGAAAGGCCGCGCATCTTTTTGCCGCTGAATT
>JAZQWS010000222.1:0-2237 GCA_045632465.1 Eubacteriales bacterium | reverse complement strand
TCGGGATAGATCTCGCCGCTTTCAAGATTGAAGAGCGCGGAATAGAGATCCACGTATTCGTAGCCGTATTTTTCCGCAAGAAGCTTGATTTTCACGTTGTTATAAGCCGCAAGCTGATTTTTCTTTCCCCATTCGTCGCCCATCGAGGTCAGCGAGAGGAGAATGATCTTCGTGCGCGGAACGTTTTCCTCGAATCCCCGAAGAAGCGCCTCGTAGTTTTCAAACATCGCATCCATGTTGTTTGCGCCGATCAGCATAACGGCAACCTTCGGCTTGAGATCATAGAGGGAAACCTCCATGCGGCCCTCAAGATCGTAGGTTGTATCGCCGCCGATGCCGCGATTGGAAACGAGAAGGTCGGGATAATAGGTCGCAAGATCGTATCCGTCGGTCAGGCTGTCGCCGAGAAATGCAACGTCAACCTCAAAGTCCTCGTAGCGCTCGTTTTCGGCCGCGTATGCCGTGCGCTTGGCGGCGCGGTATTCCTCGATCTGTTTAAGCAATTCCGCGTTTTCGTCCGTGCAAGCCGTGAAGGAAAACACAAGAGAGAGGAGTGAGAGAATAAGAAGAAATGCTTTTTTCATAGGGCTTGACTCCTTAAAAGGTGAAGAGCTTTGGACTAGAAAGTTATATTTTTTGCAAAAATGTTCCGTAACGGTATTTATTTTTTACCATTTTTCGATATTTCAGAACATTTCCTCACAAGGCTCGTAAACGTGGGAGTGATCCTTCTTTTCGTAGGCGAGAAGCTTTGCCACGAGGTCGGTCGAGAAATAGGAATTGTAAATGCCGTCGTTGTGTCCTTGGCCCGCCATGTTCGTCAGCGTAACGTTGCCGCCATCCTTCTTCAGGGATTCCACCATGATCTCGGACTGTGAGTAGGGAACAACGGTGTCCGCATCGCCATGGTAGGCAAGCACGGGCGTGGATTTCAGCTTGGAAACTCTCCAGCAAACGCCGCCGCCCGCAACGGGCGCGATCGCCGCAAAGGTTTCGGGGTAGCACATTCCCATCTCCCAGGTGCCGTAGCCGCCCATGCTCGATCCGGTCAGAACGATTCTGTTGGTGTCTACCTTATAGTCCTTCGCAACGCGATCGATCAGCACTTTGAGCTCCTTCACCATGTTGTTCCAGATGAAGCGCGCGGGGCATTGCGGGCAGAGAACCACGGCGGGAATGTCGTGTCCCTCGTAGATCATGCGCGCCACGCCGTGGCGGTAAAGATGCTCGATGTTTCTTCCTCTTTCTCCCGCGCCGTGAAGATAAACGAGAAGCGGCAGTCTGTCGTATTTTTCGGGATGCGCCACGATATAGTTCATATTTTCTTCTGTTTTGGCAAAATAGCCGTCAATTTTCATCATAATATTTTTCCTCCGCAGATTGTCTTTGCATTTATAGTACCATATACGCGTCTCATTGTCAATAAAAGCGGCAGATTTTTCTGCCGCTTTTATTGGTTTTACTTATTAAGCTCCATCTCGATTCTTTTGTTGATTGCCTCGCGAAGCGCAAGGGCAATCTCGCCGCTTTCGGGAATGGTGGTAATGCAGATCTTCGCGCCAAGGAATTTCTCGCAGAGCGAAAGCGCCTCCTCGTAGCTTGTGAGGCTTTCCAGCAAGCGAAGCGCGCGGTAATCGTTCATTGCGGCAAGCATCTGCTTTTCTCGCAGAGAGGGAAGGGGCGCACCGTTCGTGTCCGGGTAAACGAGGTAGGTAACGCCGGGAATGTTTTTATAGAAGCAGGGATCGAAGGCGGGATGGAAGCACCCCGAGCTCATGCGGCCGTAATAATAGTTGTAGGCCCAGTGCAAAAATCCCTTCGCTTTATAGCGGAAGAGGTGAAGGCCGAGCGCGCGCGTTTTCTGCGGTGCACTAGTGAGAATGCGGTTTGCGATGCTGGGGCGGCCTTCGCCGCCCGTGTAATAGAGCATCAGGCTGTCGCATCTGCCGTCATAGTTTTCAATGCTCGCCACGTCAACGATCGGGATCTCAACGAGGCCCTCCTTGTAAAAGGCATAGTCATCCAGCGCATCGGCAAATTTTCCATTCGGGAAAATGGAGCGCATCAAGGCCTTTGCGCGGCGATAGCCCTCGATCGTCTGCATCACGGGCTCGTCTGAAATGTGATAAAGAATATCGTTTTCAATTCCCGCCTTTTTCGCAAAGTCCGCAAGCGCGTGCAGATAAGCTTCAAGGAAACGAACGTATTCCGTGTCGGATGCATCGGTTTGGTAGTCG
>JAZQWS010000221.1:0-14582 GCA_045632465.1 Eubacteriales bacterium | reverse complement strand
GGCTCAGATGTGGGATTCGAATCGAATGAGACCGAAAAGGTTACTATCACCTCCACCGGAACAACCGAAAAAGAGATCGTTTACAGTGAGACTGTTTTCATCGACAACTCGCTGGAGAACTACACCTACAATGCAAACGGTGACAAGGTGATCAACAACCAAGCGGGTATCACCTATTTCCCGCTCACAGCGGACACATCAGACGGCTCTTACAAGCCTTCCAAGAATAACACGGGTTACATTGTCAGCGCGGAATGGGGCGCAATCGAAACGAGAGAGCATGACACCTACGGTAACGTGCGTATATCGCGTTATAACAGAGAGTCGAACTTGGGCAACTATCAGGAGCCTTATACCATTTCGTATAAGACGAACGTTTTCAAAACTATCCCCCAAACCCCAACCGCCAGCCAGCTCAAATCCTTGGGTCTCAACAAGTATGGGGATTGCTATGGCGACTTCAGAACGGATATGCTGGCAGATAGCTACTGCTACGGTCTGCACTTCATGACGGCAGCCGTTACGATGTCCAACATTACAGAAATAACCGCAAGCCTCAACGGAAAAACCATACCCAATTATCAAGTACCGACGAACTGCATCGACTTCAATCTTTTCGAAAGAGGCTTCGTTAACTGCTTCGCGGGCTCGTACTATACGCAATACGGCGGAAACGATGCTTTCTTCTCGCTTTACGAGATCACGCGCGATGAAGAAACCGGCACGAAGATCACTGACATCAAGGAAATCTACAAGGTTTACGGCAGACTTGTTGGTGACGTTCCGGGCGGAGATATCGACACGAGATACGAATACGTTTATACCTACAAGGGACTGAAAGAAGGAGGAGAGGCCGGCGAAATTTCCGACTACGTTGAGATCGGAAAGGAAAACGTCCCCGCCAACTATTTTGAGGTCTTTAACTGCCTTTGGATCATACATCCCGACGAGGACGGAAGAGATAGCGGACAGGGCGTATATGATTTTTACACTGAGAATACGTCTGACGGTCCTTCCGACTGGGAAATTCAAAAAGCCTTCTATTTTGAAGTACCTCTCAACGATGGCGAATATGCGCTGGGCTCGAGCGCGGGCAGAACGGGCGCATACCTCGTTTACCTCGACCTTGCGGCAAATGCGCAGCTCATTGAAAGAACCAAGGTCGAGGAAATGATCGTTGAGGAAAAGACCGAGACTTCCGTTCCCAAAGGCGTTGAGCTTCTGGCTCCCGGCGAAACCTCCTCTACGGTAGATCCCTTGGATTCCGCATTCGCTTCGATCAACACGAAGGGCGACGGAACAACGGCCGTTTCGGGCGATATTTCGTATAGCACGGCAGACGGCATAACGATCACGCACTCCGCAACCTCGGGAACAAGCGCCGAATATATCGGCACCAACAACGTCCTACAAGACGGAAACGGCAATCCGATGGAGCTGCAAGGCGTTATCAAAACGATAGAACGAACGACCTATCGGGATTCCAACCTGACCACGGGCGAAACCATCATTACCGTTATAACCAAAACCACGGAGAAGGACGGCAACACCGAAAAAACCACCTACAATCGAAAGATCACGAAAACAAACGCGGATGGCGTGATCACTGAAGAGATTGAGGACGAGGAAACCAAGCCCAAAACGCCGGATACCGATACCTCTCCAACCACATCCCCCGGCGAGGATCTGATCAACCTCTATTTCGCATACAGACCAACGAAAAACGAGGAAAACGAGGAAAACGAGGAAAAAGTTACGATCGAATACCGATACGTTCCCGCCGAAAAGGATGCGCAAGGCAATGCCACAACAGCGCCTTCCTATGAAATCACCGTCACGAACAGCGGAGAAGAGACCGTGAAGCTCAAGGCCGTGCTTCTGCAAACGGGAAGCGGCATCACCTTCTACGTCAACGGAACGGCACTTCAGGACGTTACCACCGCGCAAACCGTTGAGATTGCGCCCACCGGCGGCAATTCCGATCCGACACCGTAAAATTTTTCATAAAACCCAAGGAATCGTGCGGCACAAAATGCCGCACGATTTTTATTGTAATCAAAACCACCCGTCAAACGGGTTCTCTTTGAGTTTATTATTTTCTGTAGGGACAGGCGGTCTCGCTGCGGCTCGGTCACGCTCGCGTTCTGACAACCGCACAGGGTTGTCATTCATTGCGCTCGCGCCGCTTCGCCACCTCGACTGTCCGTCTCTTTTCCTTCGTAGGGGAGCATTCCATATGCTCCCACCCAAAATGCCATTGAAAACGGCGGGAGCAAGCCCCCGCCCTACGGCAAAAACATCGCACCCACCGTAGGGGCGATCAGCGATCGCCCGCTTCCCTTGTAGGGACCGACGTCCTCGTTATTATTTTCTGTAGGGACAGGCGGTCTCGCTGCGGCTCGGTCACGCTCGCGTTCTGACAACCGCACAGGGTTGTCATTCATTGCGCTCGCGCCGCTTCGCCACCTCGACGGTCCGTTTTGGCATAAAATTAATTTTTGCGCATACGGGAGCACCAAGGCGCTCCCCTACCGATTATACCTTAATGTCTATCCGCCAATCCAAGACTTTGCTTTTGTCCTTTGTTTTCTCGGACCGTCGAGACGCCGGTCCCTACAAGGGGGATTCGTGCATTGTACCTCGTAGGGGCGGTTTGCAAAAAAGTACGCCGTATCCGTCATTTTTCCATATCCGCTTGTAATCTCTTTTTTCTTATGATATAATGAAAGAAAACAAAAAGTCGGAGATTTCTATGAACGAAAACGCCAAGGATACCATGCGCGCATTCGCCGCATTTGCGCCCGATCGGATCGAGCAGATCGCGCTCCCTATCCCCGAGCCGGACGATTACGAAGTGCTCGTGAAGCACGAGGGCTGTGTTTTTTGCAACTCAACCGATAAAATGATCGTGGAAAACCTATTTGCAACCAAGGCATACCCCGTGGTTTTCGGGCATGAAAGCTTCGGCAAGGTAATAAAGGTTGGCGCGCGGGTGAAGAATTTCAAGCTTGGAGACCGCGTGATCTGCTCAAACGCCATCGTTCAAGGCTATAACGGCGAATTTTATTCCTCCTGGGGCGGCTTTGCGGAATACGGCATTGCAGGAGATCTTGAGGCCTACACGGCCGATCATGGCGCGCCCGAAGGAGAAAACGCCTACCGCGCGCGTTACGCGGCAAACAGCAAAATCCCCGCCGATCTCCCGCCGGAGGAAGCCTGCCTCCTCTTTCCCCTTGCAGAAACCGCCAGCGCCCTCAAGCAAGCCGGCGACGTGAAGGGCAAAACCGTTGCCATCGTTGGCACAGGCATCGTTGGCTACTTCTTCACCTTCTTTGCAAAAATGTACGGCGCGGCGCACGTGGTTTGCCTAGGCAGACGAAGCTCCCGCCTCGAGATCGCAAGGCGCATCGGCGCAGACGCGGTCTATATAGATATAAACGAAGCGGCCGCAGATCTCGCCGCGCGCGGCGGCGCAGATTTCGTTTTTGAATGCTCAGGCAATGCAAGAGTTTTCGAAAGCGGCATTCCCTACCTTGGAGAGGGAGGAACGCTCGCGATTTACGCCGTTTCGCATGCGCCTTACGCCATCGACCTTGCAAGGCTTCCCGCCGCTTTTTCCTATAAGCGCATAAGCCCGGACGTTCCGAAGGCTTTGGACTTCGTTTGCGCTCTGATGCGAGAGGGCAAAATTCCAACCGAGATTTTTCTGACGCACCAATGGCATTTTGACGAAGTGCCGAAGGCCTTTTCCGAGCTTCTTTCGGGCAACGTTATCAAAGGACTCGTCACGATTCCTTAAAAGCAAAAAAGCAGCACCGATTCAGCATCGGTGCTGCTTTTTGCCGCAATTTGCAAATATTTGTTTGCTTTTTGTCTATTTTTTGATCCGGCGAAGCATATAGCATCATCTGCCCCAAGCCGTGGATGTCCAAAGATAATCGTTGTAGTACGCAACGGTCGGGATTCCGGGTCTAACGGGAAGGCGCTCCTCCTCCAGCTCCTCGATCGTTTCGATCGCGCCCGAAAGATACTGCTCGATGCGGTAAGCGGTGGTTTTGAGGCGCACGCGCAGGCATCCGTATCTTCTCTCCAGAACGTCAAAGCCGAAGGCCTGATGTCTTTCAAACCAAAGGGTGCGGTTGTTTTTCCACATAGCCTCGATCTTTTCAAGGATCACGGGGATCTCGCCCTCGGCAATTTCCTTCAGCCCTTCCTTGTTGCCCCGATCGTAAAGGTCCTTCATTCTCACACCGAGATCCGCCTTCACGGAAAGCACGTCACAGAGGCTGATATAGAAGCGCAAGGAATTTTCAAATTCGGGATATTTTCCGAGATATCCCTCAAGCTTTTCCTTCTGCGCAAGAAAATGCGCCTTGCAGTTAAACTTTTTCGCGTCCACGTCAAAGAGGCCCGCGATGGGATCCTGCCACATCAGATACTTGGAGGGATTCACAAGCCCGGGAGCCGCGTCAAAGATCTCGTTTTCCGATTCGTCCGATGCGGCGGTCTTATTTTTCGAGTCGGCAACGTTGCCAAAGAGCGGATAACGGTCGCTGATCGGCATGTATCCGTGGGGGTTATCGATGTTTGCGATATCAAGGATCATATCGCCGCTGCATTTGCCGCAGAAGTCAAAGCGCTTCACAACGTCGGCAAAGCGCGGATCGTCGCCATAGCAATGCTCGGCATAAAGCTGGAAGCCGAGAAGGTTGCAGAAGAAATCCCTCTCCGTGCTATCGTCTCCCCAAGTGGTCGCAAAAACGTCCTTCACGCCCATTTCCTTAGAGGCCGCAAGCGCCGCATTCGTTGCATCCAACGTGTGGTAATAGTTCACGCAGAAGCCGTGCCAATCGTGCACCGCGCCCGCAAACCAAATCTTTCTTCCGGTTTCGTTATAGGCCTCAAGCTTGCTTGCAAAAACGTTCTTATCCTTGATGCCGTACGACGCGGCAACCATCTGGGTATTTTCGGGAATTTTTTCCAGCACCTCGGGCGGGATTCTGTTGGTGTCATTTGCATAGCTTTCGGTCGAGCCCTTGGTTTTGAAGAACATATCGCACCAAACCATCGGCTCAAGACCGAGCTTTTTCACGATTTCCGCAACGCGCGCAAGATGCTCCATAAAAATATCGCCGCGCGGGCGGTAGCCGTGCTTCATAATATAGTTGCCCATGCCGAGGCTCATCGTTTCATCAAGGCCGATATGGATGCGGTTGGAGCGAAGCGGCCCCTTGGCGGCCTTCAGCATCGCTTCAATAAATTCGTAGGTCTTTTCTTCACCGACGAGCAGACAGTCAAAGGTGTCCTTCACGGGTGCAAACTCGCCCCAATGCAAGGTGTTGGAAAGATGGCCGAGCGTTTGCATCGCGGGAATGATCTCGATGCCGAGCTGATAGGCATAATCGTCGATCTCCTTGATCTGCGCATCGGTGTGGCGGCCGCGCATATAGCCGAAATATTTGTATCCCGGCACGTAGTAGCTCTCCTCGCGGTAGAGCATGAACATATTGAGGCCCATTATCGCCATTTTGCGAAGCACGCTCTTGATCGCATCCACCGTCATCAAAGCGCCGTGAGAAAGATCCACCATTGCGCCGCAGGTATCAAAGCGCGCCTTTTCCGAAACAGAAAATTCCTTCTCTCCCTTAGAGGCTCTTTCAAGGAAAATACCGAGCGCGCGGAAAAATTCGCAAGGTCTGCCGTATCCGATCTTTGCGCGCGCGCCGTCAAAGGAAACCGAAAGTCCCTCTCCCTTTTCCACCTTCACGGGAATGCCCGCATCGCAAACCGAAAATCCGTAATCCTCCGAGAGGATTTCAATGCCCTTTGCCAAGGCATCGATTTCACCGATAAAAGATAACTTGATCATTTTAACTCCTTTATAAAACGTTCCGCGCCGCATGGGCGGACGATTTTCAAAATTTTAAAAATGCACCTCATCCCGAAGCGTGATCGTTTCGCCGGGCTTGATATGATACAAAATGCCGTCCACGTCAAACCATATCTCATAGAGCGTTGGGTTATAGACCAAAAGCCCGTCCGCGCTGTAAACGAGCGACTGATACGCGTGGATATAATTGTAGATCTCCATATTGGTGGCATACCAGATCTCTTCTCTGCCCGCAAGCTTTTGGCAAACCGCTTCAAGATAATCCCAGTTCTGATCGCGGTCAAACTCAAAGCTGTGCCCGTACATAAAGAACACTCTCGGCATCCGCCTGGAGCGATACTGGGCATCCACGTCGATCTCAAGAAACTTATCCGCATATTCCATCAGGCGGGGATTGTTGTGATGCGCGGTGACCTCCCAATTGTGAAAATCCTCGGGAAGCATAAACGTATCGTTTTCAATGCCGCCGGAGCAACGGACGTAGGCGATATCCAGATCCTCAAGATAGGATTTCACCGCCTTGTAAAGCTCGGGCTTCTGATGGCGGTTGACCGTTCGGTCGGGAAACGCCATGCCGCGCACGATGATGCCGAAGGTCTTCTCCAGCGTCAATCTTGAATCCAGCGTGTCGCGGATCGCCTCGATCGGGCGCAGGGTATCCATCGCGCGGTGAAAATATCCGTGATTGGCAATTTCGTGTCCCTTTCCGAGGATGTTTTCGCGGATAAACGCGTGCGTGAGGCATTCCTCGTTCGCAACGCGATAGCCAACGAGATTGAAGGTGCATTTGAGTCCGTACGCATTCAGTATCTCGGCAAAACGGATATCGTGCACCGTACCGTCGTCATAGCTCAGCGTCACGGCCTTGGTCTTTCCGCCGGGAAAGCGGGGGTAATTGTATATCATTCAATCCTCCGTTCTGCCGCCTATGCGGCAAAAAGAAATTTCTTTTATATCATTGTAGCATTTTATAAAAGGAAAATCAAGAGCGCCCGCAAAGTTCTTTTCCGTAATCTTGACAACCCACGCGAAAAATGCTACAATAAATTCAAAACAAGGAAAAAAGATACGTTCTTTTATCTCCATATGAACGTTTTTTCACAATGCTTTGAAAATTATTTTCTTTACAACAACGCCGTTTTGTGTTATACTTAAATCAAAAAACAAAGGAGCTGTCTCTATGAAACGAATCGCAAAGCGTTTTCTTTTCTCTTTGCTCGGGCTGACCACGCTCATCATGGCGGTTAGCTGCGGAGGCAAAGGCTTGGCCAAATACAACGGCGACGAGGATTCCCCTTTTCTTCCGAAGGATATTTATTCCGCGGAAATGCACGTTCCCGGCCTGACCATCGGCCAATCCGGCAAATATTTCTTGCAGCAATCGGGAGATGAAAGCACCGGTGCGCTCGTTTTGCAGGGCGAATACGGCAAATGCTACGAGATCAAGATCCCCTCGGGCACGACCGAGGCCCGCGTGGCAAAATTTGCCTTTGATCCCGCCGCGATGTCTCTTGAGCAGGTCTTCTTTTTTGAAGAAAGCGCGTTTCTTTGCAACAAGGAGGCGCTCGAGGAGGAAGCCTGCTTTATGTACACCTGCCGCACGGATGCGGAGTATCTCGTGATCTATACGGGAGATGACACCCCCGTTTATATCGGCGAGCGCAATATCATTGCCGAAACGGACACGGAAGGACCTTGGTATTATCCTTCCTCTGTCGGCAGCATTTCGGGCGACAAAACGCTCGGTGATATCTCCTGGACCTCGGACGAGGTTCTTGAAAATCTCTATGAGCCCGTCAGAGAGCGCCACCCCGATTATATCACCCGCAACGCGATCGGAAAGGATGCAACCGGGCAATACGATATGTATTGCTACGTTTATGAGCCGGAGGATTACGAGATCACCGTATTTTTAACCGCCGGCATCCACGGCGACGAGGAGATCGGCTATTTCTCTTTGGCAAAAATCATGCAGATGATCGCCGATGCCGACAAGGATGACTCCTTGCTTTACACGATGCGAGGGAAGGTGCGCTTCGTTGTGATCCCGATCGTGAACGTTTGGAGTGTGAGCAATGGGCATATCCGCAAAAACTCGGCAGGCCAGGATCTCAACCGCGATTTTAAGACGCTGAGCCAAGCGGAAAGCAAAAACGTTGCCGCTTGCTTCGAAGCCTACGCCCGCGATGCGGTGCTTGCGGTGGATTTCCACATTTCCATCAACAAAGACGTTGAGCTTTGGTTCAATTTCATCAACTATACGGACAATGCCGTGGCAAACTACAAAACCACCAACCATATGTACCACCGCTATCTTGCGCTCGGCCACACTAACGAAAAGACGGATCTCTCCAAGCTGCCCGGCTCTTACACGAAGGGCGGGCAGTATCTCGAGGGCTTCCTCTTTAACGAATACGGCGTTCCCACCATCACCGTGGAATACACGGATAACGCGAAAATGCCCCCCTCCTATTCCGATGCTTGCATGACGCTGGCTGTTGAAACCTATATCAATTTCATCATCCAGAATTCACTCTTCTATTTACAAGGAACTTAAAAGAATACAAAAAAACAGCACCGATTTGGCGTGATACTCTTAACGGAGATTTCGCAAGCAAAAAGCTTCGGCAGAGAACTTGTTTTCTCTGCCGATTTGTGTTATATTGGAAACGATAAAAATTTGGGAGGAGTAAGTATGCCGCCGGATCACAACGAAAAGAATATTGCTCTTGCAAAGAATCTTCGTAAAAATACAGCACCGCAGGAAAATCATTTGCGGTATGATTTCCTATCAAAATATGAAATCCGATTTCAAAGAAGAATATCAAGCGAGAGCGCAAATTCCTTTCCGCAATCTTGACAACCCCCGCGAAAAATGCTACAATAAATTCAAAACAACAAGGGAAGCCGGATTTTATTCCGAGCATTCCCCGAAAAGGAGCACCTATGAAACGCACAGAAATCAGAAAGCTGCACGGATTTTTTGAAAACGAGCTGAAAAATCAGATCCTCTCCTTCTGGATGCCGAGATGCGAGGACAAGGAATTCGGCGGCTTTTTGAATTGCTTTGATAACAAGGGAGAAAATCTCGCCTCCTACGATAAATACACCTGGAGCCAGGGGCGCTTCGTTTGGATGTTTTCTAAGCTTGCGGCCACCGAGGGCTTGATGCTCACAGCGGCGGAGCGAGCGGAATTTCTTCGCCTCGCGGCGCAGGGGGCAGACTTCTTGATGCAGCATTGCCTGATGGGCGAGGGCGACTACCGTTGCGTATTTCTGATGCACCGCGACGGCTCTCCGAAAAAGGTGGAGGGCTACGAGGCGCTTGACATGAGCATCTATGCCGATTGCTTCGTGGTGATCGGTCTTTCGCGCTATGCGCTGACAAGCGGCGACCAAAAGGCCTACGCATTCGCAAAAAAACTCCACGCCTCCTGCGTTTCGCGCATTGAAAGCGGCGATTTTAACACTCTGCCCTATCCCGTTTCGAAAAAGTTCCGCGCGCATGGTATTCCCATGATCATGTCGAACACAACGAAGGAGCTTTGCCTCGCGGCAGATGCCATGGACGGTGATTACGGCGCGCATCTTCGCGCCCTCGTTCGCGGCTACACCGAGGATATTCTCACGAATTTCGTGGATGAAAGCAACGTGCTTCACGAATTCATCCTCTCGGAAACGAACGATTTTTTCCCCGAAATCCTCTGCCAACACATGAACCCCGGCCACACGATCGAGGATATGTGGTTCGCCTATGAGGCGGCGGCGCTTTGCGGCGAAACCAAATGGAATGAAAAGATCCCCGCCGTTGCCAAAAAGGCCATCGAAAACGGATGGGACGAGGAATTCGGCGGCATTCTCCACTTCTCGGGCGTTGCGGGCGGCGAGCCCGTTGGTGATGCCACCGGCGTTGAAAACGAGCCGATGACAAAGCTTCTCTCGGACTGGGGAAGCAAGCTTTGGTGGGTGCATTCCGAGGCGCTCTATACCTCCCTCCTCTGCTACTTCAACACCGGCGATAAGGATTTTCTCACCTGGTTTGAGAAGATCTTTGACTACACCTTCAAAACCTTCCCCGGCAAAAATCCCGAGGTGCGCGAATGGCTCCAGATCCGCACGCGTGACGGCGCGCCGCAGGACAAGGTCGTTGCCCTCCCTGTGAAAGATCCCTTCCATATCACAAGAAATCTCGTTTTGATCCTTGAGCTTCTTTCGGAAAAGATGAATTAAAACAAGAGGAACGAAGGATATGTCTCTCGAATACAACGAAAAGAATATTACTCTAGCTAAAAATCTACGCAAAAACGCAACCGTGCAAGAAAAGCATCTGTGGTATGATTTTTTATCCAAATATGAAATAAGATTTCAGCGGCAAAAAGCAATCGATGATTTCATCGCAGATTTTTATTGTCATACAGCGAAGCTCATCATAGAGATCGATGGTGCACAACACTACACCGAGGATGGTCGGCAAAAGGATGAATTTCGAACTGAAATTCTTGAAAGCTACGATCTGAAGGTAATACGTTTCACAAATCGACAGATCGACACCAATTTCCACGGCGTTTGTGAGTATATTGATAAAGTTGTCAAAAAAATAATCCGAGGCGACCATCCCGACCGAAAATAAAACCACACCGTAGCAACAACTTTCCCAAGCCGCCCTCCGTGGGGTAGCGAAGCGATGCCCCCACCCATGCCTCCCTCCGGGAGGGAGGTGGATTTTGCGAAGCAAAAGACGGAAGGAGCACGCGAGAACGAGATCTATCTCACCTCAACGGCTACATATTTTCTCTGCACGCACTCTCCTTCAGTCACCTTCGGTGACAGCTCCCTCCCGGAGGGAGCCTCGAATATATCACAAGAAATCTCGTTTTGATCCTTGAGCTTCTTTTGAAAAAGATGCATTAAACGCAAAAGCCTGCGATTTTTTCGCAGGCTTTTGTTTTGCATATATTTATTTACATTCCGTGATATTCCGAATCATTTCTCCTGCGATCATCAGTCCCGCAACGGAAGGAACAAAGGCAACGCTGCCGATGATTCTTTCGCCATCTGCGTCCTTGATCGGCTCTTCCTTCGAATACACCACCTTGAGGTGATGGATCCCTCTTTTGCGAAGCTCGGTGCGCATCACGCGCGCCAGAGGGCAAACCGAGGTTTTGGAGATATCCGCGATCTCAAGCATTTCGGGATGGAGCTTATTTCCCGTTCCCATCGCGGCGATGAGAGGCGTTCCCGCGCGATCGGCCTCCACGGCAAGAGATATCTTTGCGCTCACGTTGTCGATCGCATCCGCGATATAATCATAGGAAGAAAAATCAAATTCCTCGCTCTTTTCGGGAAGATAAAGCATCTTTTTGACAGTAACGCGGCATTCGGGATTAACGGCAAGCACGCGCGCTTTCGCCACCTCCACCTTATCCATCCCAACCGTTGCAAGGTCAGCCACGAGCTGGCGGTTGATATTCGTCACGTCCACAACGTCGGCATCCACGAGCGTTAAAGCGCCGATGCCGCTACGCGCCAGCGCCTCCACAATATAGCTGCCAACGCCGCCGAGGCCGAACACGAGAACGTTGGCATTTTTCAGCCGCTCCATCCCCTGCGCGCCGAGAAGCCGCTCTGTGCGCGCATATAAAATTTCTCTCTCCATTATGAAACCTTCCCTCTGTGATTTTTCTGATATTCCAAGGGCGTTTGATGCATCTGCTCCTTAAAGACCTTGCAAAAATACGCGCTGGAATTGAAGCCGATCGAAAGCGCAAGATCCGTGATGCTCCTTTCCCCCTCCAAAAGCAGGCGGCAGGCTGCGCGCACGCGGATCATATTGATATAGGTAACGATCGAGAGGCCGAGATGCTTCGTGAACAAATGGCACAAATGATATTTCGACAAAAAGAAAACGTCTGCCAGCTGACCGATGCTTTGGATCGAAGCGTAATTTTCATGAATATACCGAACGATCTCCTCCATGCGCCTTGGCGCAAGCTCGGTGCGCGCATGGATCTTCTCCTTGCTTGAAAGCAAAAACAGAAGCTCAAAGGCATAGCCCGCAAGCAAAGCCTCCTGCCCGCCCTGCTGGATCTGCTTTTCATAGCAGGAAAGCAAAGATTGATAGATCCCCGCAAGCCGCGCCGCATCCTCCATGGCAGGGCGCAAAACCGAAACGCCGCCGAGGCAGGCAAGACTCTCAACGATCGAGGGCGAAAAATAGCGCGCAAGATAAGCTTTATCGATATGCACGAGCATTCGATGCGCCATCCCGCCAACCGTGCGATGCAAAACACCCGGCGGGATCAAAACGGTTTCGCCAGCCTCCACCTTATAAAAACGGTCGCCGATAAAATATTCTCTCTCGCCCTTTTCGAGGAAATAGATCTCAAAATACGCATGATCGTGCATTTCCAGCATCGAGCTTTTGCCGATGCGCTGATGCACGTAGATTCCAAGGGTTTCAACGGCGGCGTCCGCCCCGTCCTTCGGTCGCTGCATCCTTTCCTCTCCTTTGCTCGTTTTCTTCTTTGATTGTATCGCAAAATTTTCCCCTTGTCAATGCATTTTTCAAAATAAAATCGCAAGATTTTTATATTTTTGCGTTTTTTGACAAAATATTGATATCTTTTTTCAAATCAATGTGCTACAATAGATGCATCAATATAAAAACATCAAAGGAGTTTTCCATGTTTTACGAAAACAATACTGTAAAAGATTTGAAAATCGCCTACATCGGTGGCGGCTCTCGCGGCTGGGCCTGGAACCTGATGAAGGACCTGGCAGGCGCTGAGGATCTCTTCGGCGAGGTTGCACTTTACGATATCGACTTTGAGGCTGCAAAGCACAACGAAGAGATAGGAAACACCCGCGTTCCCGCAAAGAACTTCAAGTACGTGGCATACAAGACCATCGGCGAGGCGCTGACCGGCGCTGATTTCATCGTTGTTTCCATCCTTCCCGGCACGTTTGACGAGATGGAAAGCGATGTGCACACCCCCGAAAAGTACGGCGTTTGGCAGTCTGTTGGTGACACGGCAGGCCCCGGCGGTATCATCCGCGCCATGAGAACCATCCCCATGTTCCAGGAGATCGCTCTCGCAATCAAGGAATACTGCCCCAAGGCTTGGGTTATCAACTACACCAACCCCATGTCCATCTGCGTGAAGGCGCTCTACAAGGCATTCCCCGAGATCAGAGCCTTCGGTTGCTGCCACGAGGTATTCGGAACGCAGAATCTTCTCATCAAGGCCCTGAAGGAGATCAAGGGCATCGAGGCAAAGGATAAGGACGATATCCGCGTTGAGGTTACCGGCGTGAACCACTTCACCTGGCTTACCAAGGCACAGTACAGAAACATCGACCTCTTCCCCGTTTACGCAGAGTTTGCCGCAAAGCATTATGAAAAGGGCTATTCCGAGAACGGCACCGGCAACTGGCTCAACGACTTCTTCGCTTGCGGCCACAAGGTGAAGTTCGACCTCTTCCAGAAGTACGGCGTTATGGCCGCCGCGGGTGACCGCCACCTGGCAGAATTTATGCCTCCCCATGCATACCTCAAGAATCCCGAGCAGGTAAAGGATTGGCTCTTCGGTCTCACCCCCGTTTCCTGGAGAAAGGAAAACCTCGGCAAGCGCCTTGACAAGAGCGAGAAGTATCGCTCCGGCGAGGAGGAGTTCACCTTGGATATCACGGGCGAGGAGGGCGTTCGCCAGATGCGCGCGATCCTCGGCCTTGCTCCCTTCGTTACCAACGTGAACCTTCCCAACAACGGCCAGATCCCGAACCTCCCCCTCGGCTCCGTTGTTGAAACCAATGCGGTATTCGAGTCCGGCACCGTTACCCCCGTATTCGCAGGCAACGTGCCCGAGAGCATCTATCCTCTCATCGTAACCGCAAATAAGGAAAACGACGAGATCGTGGACGCTTGCTTCGAGCGCAGCCTTGATAAGTGCTACAAGGCATTCGCCGCAAACCACGCGCTTGTTAACCTCTCCGATGCAGAGAAGAAGGCTCTCTTCGACGAGATGGTTGCAAACACCGCGAAGTACCTTCCCGACTACAAGTAATTTCCCCTATTTTATATAAAACGCGACCGCACCCCAAATGTGGATGCGGTCGCATTTCTTGTGTTTTGGCAAACAAATATTTGCAAATTTGATCAAAATCAGTAGATCACCTTTGCTTTTCCTTCTTTCACCAGGCGGATGAACTGCTCGGCCGTTTCGATCCTTTCCTCGGTTTCGATACCTGAGCCTGCAACGTCCTCATCTCTGTGCGCATCCGAGCCACCGGTCATGGCAAGGCCGTATTCCTTGGCAACCGCCTCGGATTTTTCGCTGAAATCCTCATGGCGGGGATTGGAATTGCGCACCTCAAATCCGTCTGCATACTGTGGCGTTGGATAGCAATGCCCATCGCGGTGCGGGTGCGCCTGGATAACGAAAAGACCGTGCTTTTTCGCGATTTCATAAAAGCGCTCGATACCGTAGGTATGAAGCTCGGGATAGGCGCAAAGGATCTCGCGGGTGATGCCGTAAACGAGATAATGATTCGGCGCATCCGTGAAGCAAACCTCCAGCGCGGGCAAAACGGTCAGCCCCGCCGCATCTCCCGCTTTCTTGGCACGGTAGTAGCCGTGAAGAAAGATCGAAACCTTCTCCTCCCAGGAAATATCGCCAAGATCATCCAGCGTGTT
>JAZQWS010000220.1:0-1898 GCA_045632465.1 Eubacteriales bacterium | reverse complement strand
TCCTGGTTAAAAAGCATATAAGGATAGTTTTCAGCGATCATATAGATCGCCTTGCTCTTTTCCGCCGCGCGAACGAGCGCAACGCCCTCGGCCATCGTTCCGTTCGAGGTGCATTCGCTAAGCACGTGGATGCCTTTCTCCAGCGCGCGAATTGCGTAGGGCGCATGCTCGTGGAAGTAGTTGGAGAGCAAAACGGCCTCCAAGCCCTCGTGCTTGATAAAATCGTCAAAATGCGTGTAAATGGCAACGTCGCCGCCAAGCTCGTCTGCCGCCATTTTTGCATAAACCTCATTAAAGTCGCAAACGGCAACGATTTCCGCATTGTTTGCCATCAGATTCTTATAGTAGCTTTCGCCGCGGTATCCGCCGAAGATACCAACCTTGATCGTTTTTTTCATGATAAAGATTTCCTTTATTATATTGAGATACCTCTATTGTATCAGTAAAGCACGCGTTTGTAAATGGATTTTTTTCATATATCTATGTAGAAAAGTTGGCTTTTTTTCGTTTTCATATTGCTTTTTCGCGGTGCGTATGTTAAAATGAAGCAAACAAAAATTCGGAGAGAGATATGAGAAACGAAAATGTTTGCAAATTCAGCGCCGCAAGATCCAGCGACCTGATCTGCCTGAACTTCATCCGCGAAACCAAGGGGCAGCAAAGCACCCCTATCCGCGCAAAAGCCAATGCCATCCATCTCGTGCTGGAGGGAGAGGGCGTTTTCTCATGTGAGGGGCGCGAATACAGAATCGCGCGCGGCTCTCTCTTTTTCGTTATGCAGGGGGATCTTTTCTCCGTGCGCGGCGAAAACCTCGCCTATTCCTATATCTCATTCTGTGGCCGTCGCGCCGAGGAGCTGACGCTTCGTTTCTCACTCTCCGAGCCACGCGTGTTTGATGGCTATGATGCGCTCATCCCTTTTTGGGAGGCCTGCCACGCCGATGCCGAGGAAGGAAATATCGACCTCCTCTGCGAAAGCGTTCTTCTCTATTCGCTCGCGAAATTAGCCCCCGCCAAGCCCGAGAAAAATGACGCGATCTCCCGCATTATTTCCATCACGCAGGAGCGGTATACGGATAAGGATCTCTCCCTCCCCATCATTGCCCGCGAAATCGGCTACGATGCAAAATATCTCTCCTCCCTCTTCAAAAAGAAAAAGGGCATCGCCTACACGCAGTATCTGCGCGAGCAACGCGTGCGCCACGCCGTCTTTCTGATGGAGCAGGGCGTTGCCAGCGTGAAAAACGTCGCGCTCCTCGCAGGATTTGGTGATGCGCTCTATTTCTCGCGCATCTTCGCCGAAACCATGGGCGTTTCTCCGAAGACCTATATCCAAAGCCTCTCTGATGAGATTTTATAAAAACAAAAAAGCGCGGCCTTCATTTTTTTGAGGTCGCGCTTTTTAGCGGAATTGCCCGTAAATGTAAATATATCTTTCCTTTTTATACGAAAATCATTTGGAGATCTCGATCAAATGATCCACGTAAGCGATTGCAAGATCGCATCCTCCAAGCTCCGATGTGGAGAAAACGATGTATTTTCCGTTCTCGGTAAAGCGCGGATGCGGATCGATGTGGTAATTGTTTTGATTTTCGGGGGAATGTCCGTTTTCCGGCATTTCGGAAACGATCTTGATGCATTTTCCGCTTTCTCGGTTGAAGAAGGTGACCGCCGCAGGGCATCCGCGAAACCATCGGCCGCCAAAGCGCTCGGTTTTAACCTCGTCATAAACGAAAAAACGCTCATCCTTGGTTGCGTGCGCGTGCCAAGGCGCGATATGATCCAGAATCGTGATGTCTTTGCCGCTTGCAAGCTCGATGCCGTAAATGCCGTATCCGTCACTGCAGTAATAAATTTTTTCTCCGTCCTCGCTCCACCATTCGTGCGTTGCGTGGTTG
>JAZQWS010000219.1:0-3302 GCA_045632465.1 Eubacteriales bacterium | reverse complement strand
TCCTCGAATGCGCCCTGCAGCTGCACGAGATCACTCTGCTTTACCGCATCGTAGAGCGCGAGAATATGCGCGTGGCGAAAGCCCGCAAATGCAATCTTTATCATTTTTTCATCCTCTTTTCTTTGATTATTCTTTGTATTTATAGGGAGTTTTTCCGTATTTTTGCTTGAATTTCTTGATGAAATACGAGCAATCGCAAAAGCCGCATTGATCCGAAACGAGCTGAACGCCAAAGCCCTGCAAAAGCATGATTTTTGCTTTTTTCAGCTTGATATCCAGGATATATTCGGAGGGAGAGGCAGAAAGCTCCTTCCGAAAGAGCCTCCAAAGCGTTGCATGGCTGATGCTGAAGTGCTGCTCGATCTCGCTGACACTCGCGGTATCATACGAGCTTTCAATAAAGGAAAGAATGCTGAGGAGAAGCTTATTTTTCGGCGCATCGATCCTTTGCTTTTCAAAAATCAGATCGCAAAGAAGCGCCAGGAGCTTGATAATATCGGCGAGCGCGGAAATATTTTTCGTGGACGGCGCGCCAAGCTTAATGCTATTATCGATATCGGAAAGATAGTGATATACCACGCGCTGGGCGCTCTCGCTCAGGGTGATGCGATGGCTCGTGCATTTTTCCCGATCGAACAGCGCCATGATGCCCGCCTTATCCGGGAATCCATCGAAAGCACCGGGGAAAATATGGAGGCGATAACGGTCCAGAGCGCCGTGCGCAAGATCGCCGCCATGCGCCTCATTCGGAGAAACGAAAAAAACGTCTCCCCCTTTGAAATCATAGATCCTATCGCCAACCTTGATCCTTCGCTTGCCCGATATAAAGAAGCTGATCTCATAATACGCCTGGGTATGCAAGCGGGCAAACGCATCCTCGCCCTGTTTGTTTTTCGGATTCACGACCTCGTGATAAAACTGGATCTTCGGCGCATCCTCCGTGCCGAAAACCGTGTAACAATCTCTATGGGGCATACGCGCTCCTTTCCGATGCATCTGCTTTATTATAGCATTTTTCAATCCGGGGGTAAATTTCCGTTTGTAACCGATCGATTAAGAAAAATAACTTTTTTTGAAAATCTCTGCGCATTCAGTATATCACAATCCTTCAATCATTTCAATATAAATGTGCATATTGAAACAAAAATTCTTTTTTTAGAAATCTATACTATAGTTTTACACGTCTTTTTGCGCTATAATTTTATATAACAGCAATACTTTCGAAGGAAAGGGTTAAAAACCAATGATCGATTTTGAGCGCGCCGTTTTGCGCAAAATCAAAAGAGCCAACACCGACTGGTGGATCAACGAAAAGGCAATCGTTGCCGCCAACGGAAAGACCTATATCGCCTATTACACCGATATGGGCGAGATCCACGTGAAGGAGCTGGATGCGAAATGCTCCCGCGCGCTTTCACATGACGTGCGCCTTTGCACGCTGAATCAGAACTATGCCGACGAGCATAACGCGCCCTCCATCTGCGTTTTGGAGAACGGAAAAATTATCGTTATGTATACGGGACACGGAGATAACGGCTATATCAAATACCGCATCACCGAGCGCCCCTACGATATTTATTCCTTCGGCGAGGAGATCACGCTGAATTACGAGGGAAAGGTGACCTACGCGCAGATCTTCGAAAACACGCATCTCGGACAGATCTGGCTTTTCACCCGCGTGAACGGCTCTTCCTGGGAATTCCGCTATTCCTCCGATGAGGGAAAAACCTTCAGCGAGCCGAGAAAATACATTAGCTCGCCAAACGGCAGACTTTTTTATATGAATATCCGAAAAATGGACGTGGTTCAGCGCCCACACGCGCCGAAGGAGCAATGGTTCTTTGCCTTCTACGGGCATCCGACCTCCTCGGATGATCACACGATCCGAAGCGGTATTTTCGACAACGAGGGTTATCTGCTGACCACAGCGGGAGAGCGCACCGAGATCAATCTTTTTGAGGGGGATGCGCTGATCGATCCCGCAAGGCTGGATACCGTTTATGCTTCCCCGGAGGGAACAACGGTGCGCCTTCTGGAGGTTTCGCCGACGATGCCTCTGCGCATCGGCTTTACGCCCTTCGTTATGGATGACTATCTCTGCCCTTCCCCGCACACGATCGTTTATCACGTGGCGACCTTTGCGAACGGAAAATGGGAAATCTCCGCACCGATCTGCACGGGCGGCGAATTTCTCGGAAGAAATATTCCCGATGGATCGCAGACCTACGTTGGCGGCATGGCCTTTTATTACGGTGCGGGCGATGCGGCGCTTGGCTGGCCGGATTGCGTCACGACCGACACCAACCGCGTTTACATCACGCGCTTTGACGGCAAAGACCGCGTTGTGGAAAGCTATCAATCCACCGATTTCGGAAAGACCTATGCTTTAGAGCAAGTGATCCGCAGAATTCCCGGCGATCTGAACGTGAAGACCTGGCGCCCGATCGTTCCCATCCATGCGCAGGACAATATGCCCGTTTACTGGCATGAGGGCCGATACGTTGGCCACACGGGCGGATGGCACTCGGACATTGTAGCTTATATCGAATACGACGACTAACGAAACGGAGAATTTTTATGGTACGAATTGGAATCGTTGGCGCAGGCGGCATCGCAAGAAGCCACGCCGATGCGGTTAAATTGAATCCCGATTGCCGCATCGTTTGCGTTGCGGACATCAATGAAGAGAGAGCCGTTGCAATGGCGGCGGAGCATGATGCGCGCGCTTTCGTTGACTACAAGGATTTCGACTGCAACGAGATTGACGCCGTGATCCTCAATCTGCCGCATTTTCTGCACTGCGAGGTGAGCGTTTACTTCCTGGAAAAGGGCGTTCACGTGCTTTGCGAGAAGCCGATGGCCAACACCGTGGAGGAATGCGACAAAATGATCGAAGCGGCCAAGCGCTCGACGGCGAAGCTTGCGATCGGACACGTGCAGAAATACTATACGGCTGCGGAAGAGGTTAAAAAGATCATTGAAAGCAAGCGTTTTGGCGAGCTGGTTATGATCCACGAAACCCGAACCAAGGATTACTTAAACAACCGCCCCGCTTGGTTTCTTTCCAAAAAGACGGCGGGCGGCGGCATCGCGATGAACCTCGGCGCGCATAGCTTAGATCGCATTCTTTTCACGACGGGGCTTGCGGTGGAAAGCGTTCACGGCATTGCGACAAATCCAGTTTCAAACGATGACATTGAAACCACAGCGCATTTTCTGATCGGGCTTTCGGGCGGCGTTTCCGCCACGATCACGCTCTGCGGAACGCACGTGCCGCAAAGCCACGATACCGTTTATTACTT
>JAZQWS010000218.1:0-3877 GCA_045632465.1 Eubacteriales bacterium | reverse complement strand
TTTCTCCTTTCGTGTTGCAATAGACTTGAGCATCTTATTGTACCACATTAGGAGATTTTTTGGTATAACCTTTGTTTCCCACCCGCATAGCGGGTGGTTGTCTGTTTCGCTCTTCAAGCTCAACTGCCTAAAGGCATTAATGTGAATGCGCAGTATGGAAAAATCCATACTGCGCATTTTTATATAGTTTTAGAAAATTGGCTCGGGCTCATTCCCGTGTAATGCTTGAATTTTTTTGAAAAATACAAGGCATCTGCGAATCCAACGGCTTTTGCGACGTCTTTGACAGAGTACGGAGGAAATTTCAAAAGTTGTTTGGCTTTATCCACTCGTACTTGTGTGAGATATTCGATTGGGCTGCAACCGATTTTACTTTTAAAAAGCTTCGAAAAATAGCTACTTTCAATGCCGAGCTCTTTCGAAAGATCAGAAACATAGATTTCATCCATATAGTTGTTTTCAAAATATCGGATTGCGTAATCCACGTATGACGTATCGGGAATTCGAATCGCCCTATTTTTCTCAGTAAGAATGGCAAAGAGCGTGTAAAAATGCGAGAGAATTCTGTATTGATCGCTTTGTAGATTGGAGTGCGAAAGGGAATAGATTGCATCGAATGCATTTTCAACCTCGGCAAAATTCTCGATGTATTTGACCGGAGAATGTGCATGAAGACCGAGATGATTGGGGAGGATAGAAAACGCTTCGTCGAAGCATATCCAAATGATGTCCGCCTCTCCGGAAAAGGTGTATTCAAATTCCATGTTTGGGAATGTGCAAAAAATACAATGTTCGCGGAATTTGAAGGATCGCCCCTCCATTGTTAAAACACCCTCTCCACGTTTAACAAAGATCAGCCAGGAATGCTTTCTTGATTTTGGGCCGAAAGAATGATCAAGCGCATGCGAGCGCTTTCCGCACTTTATAATATGAAGCTGTATCCAATGGTCGAAAAATAATTCATTTTCAGAATAAAACAAAACGAGACCTCCCATATAGGTTGATATCTCATTATAACATATAAACGCAAAAAAATCCATATTTTTTTTATTTTATCCATTTATTTTTTTCTCCTTCTGTGTTAAGATGGAGGTGTGGAAAGGCAGGAAACTAAATGGAATATATTTTACTTTTTTGCAGTGTTGTTTGCGCGGGATTGAAGAGTGTTTTTTCAAAGATATCCAACAACTGCTTGGATGAAAAAAACAACATTTATACCTTCAACCTGTTTTTGTTTTTAACCGGTGGCGTCATTTTTCTTGCCATTGGATGGCGTGATATTTTTCCTTTGCAATGGCAAACGCTGCTTTTGGCAGTTTTATATGCGTGCTTCACATTGTCAAGTCAGATTCTTTTGATGCAGGCCACGAAGCATGGCGATGTGGCTCTGACGTCTATGTTCTACTCCTCGGGCTTCCTTGTTCCCATCGCATTCAGCGCGATCGTGTATCACGAGGCGATTTTGCTTCGCCAATATATAGGAATGGCTTTGCTTTTGATCTCGTTTGGCGTTGGTGTTAAAATTCAAAAAAATGCGGCAGACGAGGGGGCGGTCGGGAAGAATAATGGCGTTAGCCTGAAATGGCTGATTTTTGCGATTTCTGCGATGCTGGCGGCGGGAAGCGTTGCCGTAATTCAAAAGGCGTTCCGCATGTCCGAGCAAAAGGATCAGATGTATGGCTTCTTAATCATCGCGTTCATGCTCATGATTGTTACAACGCTGATTATTATGCCAAAGTACAGAACAAAGCCCAAGCCCGGATTTTATAAGGTGGCTATTGCGATCGGCTTTTGCATGGCAGGGGCGAATATTCTGAATCTCTATCTTTCCGGTGTTCTTGCGAGTGTTATCGTATTCTCGGTCTTAAATGGCGGCGCGATCATTTCTTCTTCGATCGGCGCGAGAGTTATACTTAAGGAAAAACTCAGTATCAGAAAAAAAGTTGGAATTGCGCTCGCAATCTGCTCAATACTTTTAATTGCTTGTTAAAATTCTGCTTCAAAATAAGGAGTTAAATATGAAAATTTGTTTTTGCGGAGACCGCGGTCCGGTGGCGGAAGGCTTTCAGATCCTTTCTGGATTTCTCGGCTTTGAAATATGCGAGGATGGACAAAAGGTTCAACTTTTTAGAGCGAAAGAAGGCCATTTCGCGAAAATCGAAAACGGTGCTATATCCATTGGATATTCTTCGATCGCAGGTGCAATGCGTGCGCTGACACAGATTATCCAACACTTAAAGACTAAAGGAATTGATTTATCAATGGATGTTTGTGAAGCAGAGGCGTTCCAGACCTGCGGTGCAATGCTTGACGTTTCGCTTGGAGCAACGGCGCCGACTCTGCAAAGCTGGAAGCTTTACTTGTCTTATTTAGCTCGTATTGGCATGAATATGCTTATGATTTATAGCGAGGATATGTATGTGCTCAAGGATTATCCGTATTTCGGATATATGCGCGGTGCATATACAGAGGAGGAACTTTCCGAAATCGTGGATTTTGGTGAAAAGCTTGGCATTGAGCTTGTTCCTTGTATTCAAACATTGGGGCATCTCAGCCAGGTGCAAAGATGGAAAGCGAATGCTGCTTTGTTTGATACGCCTGCAGTTCTTTTGATCGACGATGAAAAAACATATGCGCTTATCGATCGAATGATTGAAACGATGCGGTGCGTGTTCCGCACGAAAAGAATTCACATCGGAATGGATGAGGCGCATGGTGTTTGCCTTGGTCGATATTATGACATTCACGGACCGGTTGATCGCTACGAAACACTTTTAAGACATCTGCGTCGCGTTGTGGATATATGTAAGAAGTATGATTTTGCTCCGATGATGTGGAGTGATATGTTCTTTCGTCTTGGATCGAAAACGAATGATTACTATGACATCAATGCGGTTATGCCGAAAAACATCCGCGAAATTATTCCCGAGGGGCTTTCACAAGTATATTGGGATTATTATCATACGGATGCGGATATGTATGATAAGCTGATCTGCGCACACAAGGCAATGGGCGACGTTGTTTTTGCCGGAGGCGTTTGGTCATGGACCGGCTTTGCGCCGCGCTATAAGCAAACGCTTGATAGCACTTATCCTGCACTCGAAAAATGCAGAGAGCATGGAATTAACCACGTTTTTGCAACCGTTTGGCAATCCGATTACAGTGAATGCGATCTCTTTAATGCACTTCTCGGTCTTCAGTTATACGCGGAATTCCATGCGGGCGGCGAGGTGACAAACGAAAGACTCAAGGAAGCATTCTTCGTTCATACCGATATGGATGCAGACACCTTCCTTGCGATGGATATTGATGATCTTGATAATCAAAATCCAATTTACGATTATAACGCCCCCTATTCCTTCTCGGAGGTGGAGCATTGTATCCCCGTTCTGTCTAAGCAGGCATTTTCTCAAGATCCTTTGATGGGACTTTTTGATAAGAACTTTTCTTATATTGATTTGAAATCGCATTTCACGAAGGCATATAACCGCTTGGCGAGCAAGCAGGCCGAGGGGCTTGAGGGGGAGCTTTTGGCTATCAGCACCGCTCATGCCAAGGTCATTATGGAAAAATGCGATCTCGGACTTCGCTTAAAGACGCTTTATGACACAAATGATAAAGAAGGATTGGCTGAAGCAGTATCCGATATGAAGATGCTTTTAGCATCTGTAAATGATTTGCACGCACTTTATGCAAAGCGTTGGTATAAGACGTATAAGCCGTTTAGCTTTGATGAGCGAGATATGCGTTTCGGCGGTATTCGCGCAAGAATCGAGCGTGCTATTTCGAGAGTCGATGCATACCTTACCGGTGAAATTGATTCTATTGATGAATTGGCGGCAGAAAGACTAACGTTTGAAAATAGAGAATCTCCCTT
>JAZQWS010000217.1:0-4052 GCA_045632465.1 Eubacteriales bacterium | reverse complement strand
GGTGGCACAGATCGATCCGCCGCTTGCGAAAATCCTGTCTTATATTGATGCGCATCTTTGCGAGCCGATCTTCCTTGATGCCATCGCCTCCGCCGCCATGCTCTCAAAATCCTCCCTTTGCCACCTCTTCGCCGCGCGTATGCAGATCTCGCCAAAGCAGTATATCTTGAAGAAAAAACTCGCCCTCGCAAGAGCGCGCATCGGGGAAGGAATGATGCCGACGGAGGCGGCGCTCTCGGTTGGATACGAGGATTACAGTAGCTTCTACAGAGCTTATAAAAACCATTTCGGCGAAAGTCCATCCGAAGAAAAGAGCGAAAATGCTTGATGCAAGCATTTTCGCTCTTTGTATATATTATTGTAATGTTTTATTTACAATATTCAACATTTACGGGCAGTCCCGTCTCGGTGGAGTGGATTGCTGCAACGCAAACGGCAACGGTGTCTGCTCCCTCTCGTGCGGAAACAGCAACCTCCTTGTCGTTTTTGATGATATCAACGAATTCCTCGAGCTCTGCCGCCGTATTGTGGCTTCCGAGCGCAACGGGGATCTGAATTCCGTTTTTGTAGAGCTGGCTTGTTCCGAGGATCTTGTCGCTCTTTTCAAAGCCAAAGTCAGCAAGATAGAGCGTGATGTGTCTGTCACCGGCAGACATAATGATCGTACCCTTCGTTCCGTAAAGCAGGGTGCGAATGCCCGTTCCGGGGCTCTGGCATCCGATCGAAACGAAAACGCGGCCAACAACGCCGTTCGGGAACTTCATCAGCGAGCACATCGTGTCGTCGCAGGGGCCGTATTCCGCGGGCAGAAGCTTGTGGTTTCCGTAAGCAAAAACCTCGGTGGGATTTCCTGCAAACCAGCGGAGCAGGTCAACCGAGTGGCAAGCGCCGCCCGTAAAGGGATGGCGGGGGATCTCGTAGCTGTTTCTCCAATGGATGGGCATGTTGGTGTAGTTATGGGAATATTCGGATTCGATGTAAACGAGATCGCCGATAACGCCCTCGTCAACGATCTGCTTTGCTTTCACAAAAGAGGGGGTCTTGCGGCAAACCTGACCAACCATAAGCTTGGGAGTGGTCTCTTTGTCTGCATCCAGAATCAGCTGGCAGTCCTCCTTCGTCAGCGCAAGCGGCTTTTCGCAAAGCACGTGCTTGCCCGCGTGCAGAAAATCGCTAACCATCTGTGCGTGCAGGTTGTCGGGAGAACAGATAATTGCAATATCGATGTCATCTCTGTCGAGAAGATCGTGATAGTCGGTGCAGTAGGGAACGCCGTAAAGCGCGGCGCGATCCTTTGCCCATTCCTCGTTCACCTCGCAGATCACGGCCAGCTCGGTATTGTTGTTTGCGATAACAGATCTGGAATGCGAGTTTCCAATGCCCTCAAGGCTAACGCCGATCACGGCAACGCGTAATTTTTTCTCCATATGTGAAAAATCTCCTTTTGGTTTGATTTTCTGCGCCGTACGGCGCGAGTCATCATTTGTATTATATTACAAAAACTCGATGTTTTCAATGGATTATTTTACTTTTTGTTTGCACAATATTATTTTTTCGCAGATTCCGTGATGTTTTGTCGCCAGATCCCGCTTTTTATCATAACCGTGCCGATGATGCACTTGCCGAGATCCATGAAATGCGTGATGAAATAGAGCGGAAGAATGGAAATGCCGAGAAAGGTCAGAAGATATGCCGAGGAGGCAACCAGGCCGCAAACGTAAAAGCTGTCAAAAAGGAAGGTCAGAAGCGTGCGCCCACCGGAGCGAACGGTGTAGTAGCAGAAATGCGCGTATCCCGTCAGCGGCATGCAAAAACCGATGATGCGGATAAAGGAGGTTGCAAGCGCGTTCACCTCCGCATCCGTCTTGTAGAGCATAGGGAAGAGCGGCGCGGTGATCGCCATAATTCCTCCGATCACGATGCAAACGAAAACGCCGAAGACCGCCATTTTTCGGAAGGTGTCGGTCGCGCCCTCCGCATCGGATGCGCCGAGCCGCTGGCCAACGAGAATGCCAACCGCCGTGCCGAGCGCGGCAAAGAAGATAGAGAAGAGCGTGTGGATCGTTTGGCTGATGCTATTTGCGCTCATAACGCTGTAGCTGTGCATGGAATAGCATTGCGCGAGAAGTGAAACGCCGAGCGCCCAAAGGATCTCGTTGCCCATCAGGGGCAGGGTTTTCTTGCAGATGGAGAAAAGAAGCGCGCGCGGAATGTGAATCGATCGATAAAGCCCCTTCGCATAAGGATGCTTTTTCGTGCTTCTGTGCGTGTAGAGGATAACGATCAGTGCCTCCGCATAGCGGGAAACCACCGTTGCGATTGCCGCGCCGGCCGTTCCCATCGCGGGGAGTCCGAGATGCCCGAAGATCAGAACGTAGTTCAGAAAAAGATTGATGAAAACCGCCACCATGCTTGCAACCATCGGAGCAACGGTGTTGTCCGTTTCGCGAAGCGTGGAGGAATAGGTCTGCGAAAGCGCAAAGGGCAGAAATCCGATCAGCAGGATCAAAAGATACTGCTTTCCGATGCGAAGCGTCTCTTCAATGGCGGCCGCCTCGCCCTCGCCCGTCAGATAGAGCGAAACGAGCGGCTCCGGAAAGAGAAGAAAGGCAAAAGCGCCAATCAGGCAAACGAGAAGCGAGCCGATCAGCTTGAAGCGGAAGGAATATCGCAGATTTTCCATATCCCCCTTGCCGAAGAACTGCGCCGCAAAAATGCCCGCGCCCGAAACAAGGCCGAAGATCGCAAGATTGAAGATCGTGATCAGCTGGTTTGCAATAGAAACGCCGGTCATCGCCTCTGTGCCGAGCTGACCAACCATCACGTTGTCGAGCAGATTTATGAAGTTTGTGATTCCGATCTGGATCATCACGGGAACAGCGCAGGCGAGCATCCTTCGATAGAATGCCCGATCGCCGATAAAGCGCTTGCGAATGCTTTCCATAGCATCTCCTTTGAAAAAATCTTTTTTTACATTTTATCACAGAACCCATGCGAATGCAAGGGGAAGAAAAAACATTTTGGAGAAGTTCGGCTGTGAAAAAGCTTCATAGCACGTTGAAACATTCGCACTTCCCAAGAAAGCGCTTTTTTGTTATAATAAAAATACCCTTTGTGCGGAAAAATGCTTGACTTTTCTTCCTCCAAAGGCTATAATGTAGACAGAATAAAAAAACAAGGAGAACACCTGTGAAAATTCTCTATCTTCGTGAAAATGAAACTCTGCGCTTTGCCGCAGAGGAATTTGCAAAATATTGGGAAATGATGGCGGATGAAAAGCCGTCGATCGCCTATGCAGCCGCACCCGATGCCGATGCGATTAACCTTGGCCTGCTTGCCGATCTTTCCCGCCTCGCGGATGACGTTTCCGATCCTATGATGGAGGACGTTCTAGATGTTTCCGTCAATTGCGGCAAGGGCTTCGTTGCGGGAAGCAACCCTCGAAGCGTTCTGATGGGCGTATATCGCTTCCTTCGCTCGCAGGGCTGCCGCTTCATCCGTCCCGGCAAGGGCGGCGAGGTGATCCCGAAGGCGGATCTTTCCTCCGCGTCCTTCACCTATCGCAAGAAGGCGGATCACATTTTCCGCGGCGAATGCTCCGAGGGCTCGATCGGATATGAGCACCTGCGTGACACGGTGTATTGGATGCCCAAGGTTGGGCTCAATATGTTCATGATCGAGGGGCTCGTGCCTTACTTTTATATGCATAAATGGTATGCCCACGTTTCCAATCTCCGCCTCGGCGGCCATGGCGAGATATCCGATTATGCCTTCCTCGAGGGCGAGATCGCCAAGCTTGAAAAGGATATGCAGAAGCTCGGCCTGCAGTTTCATAACATTGGTCACGGCTGGATGTTTGAGCCGCTGGGCGTACATATGGGATCTCCCAAGGCAGAGGCCGCCGCATTGAAGGAGGAGGATAAGAAGCACCTTGCGCTTGTAAAGGGCGTCAGAGACCGCTTCGGCGACGATACCTTCTATACCAATTTCTGCTACGGCAATCCCGAAACGAGAAAGCTTCTCGTTTCCTTCTGGGTAGACTACCTGAAGAA
>JAZQWS010000216.1:0-2538 GCA_045632465.1 Eubacteriales bacterium | reverse complement strand
GGGGATCTTTGCGGTTTCGATCATGTTTTGGATACGGAGATCATCGTACGTTCCGCCCTGATTGATACCGAAGAGCATCTGATTCGGGTTCACCGTTCCGGGCAAGGAGTTGAGGCGATCCATCTCCTCGCGGCAACGCTTGAGCCAACGAATGGTTCGCTCCTGAGACGCTTTGACATATTTATAGGGAGCGGGGTTTTCCACGCACTCGTCAAACGCCATGGCGATGGTGGATCCGAGGTTGGACTGGATCTGCATGGATTCCTCGGGGCCCATAAAGATGCGCTTTCCGTCAATATGCGAGTTGAAGGCAACGCCTTCCTCTGTAATTTTACGCAAAGAGGCCAAGGAAAAGACCTGGAATCCGCCCGAATCGGTTAAAACGGGGCGATCCCAATTAAAAAACTTATGCAGGCCGCCCATTTCACGGATGAGCTTATCGCCGGGACGAATATGCAGATGATAGGTATTGGAGAGCTCCACTTGACAATTGACATCCTTGAGATCCATGGTGGAGATACCGCCCTTGATGGCGGCCGACGTTCCTACGTTCATGAAAACGGGGGTTTCGATCGTTCCGTGCACCGTTTCAAAACGGGCGCGGCGCGCCTTTCCCTCGGTTTTCAGCAGAGTAAATTTTCCCATAAAAACTCCAAAAATTACTTAATTCTTTCAAAATACCGATCCAGCTCACGCTTGGAAAGGCGGAAGGCGATCGGGCGACCGTGCGGACACACAGTGATATCCGGCAAAGAAAGCACGCGGCCGATCAGCCATTTTGCGATCTCAGGATCATATTTACGGCCGCCCTTGATCGCGGCCTTGCAGGCAACCTGATACAATGCGCGCTCGCGGCGCAGAGCCTCGGTCAAGGCGGGGTTGCCGCGCCCCTTGACAAGCTCGTCTGCCATATGAACGAAGAGCGCTTCGGCATCGGATGCGCCGATGGCATCGGGAATGGCGGTGATATCCGCGCCCTTTTCGCGAAGATCAAAGGCGAAGCCAACCGCCTCAAAATCCGCGCGGTATTCCTCCGCGGCGGCAAGGCTTTCGGCATCCAAGGCGGCAAAAAGCGGCAAAAGAAGCGACTGGGAGGCCACGCGACCGTCCTTTTCTCTTGACGATTTCAGATCCTCGAAGATAATGCGCTCGTGCGCGGCGTGCTTATCGATCATGAGAAGCTCCGAATCGATTTCAACCATGAGATAGCAATCGAAGGCCTCTCCAATAAAGCGATGCGCGGGCGGCTCGGGCAGAGCCGATGCAGGGGCGGGCGCTTCGGGGATTTTTTCCTCCCTCGCGCTTTGCACGGGAGGGATAAAGGGCTCGGCAGACACGGCGGCACTTGCCATATCCGAAACGGGGGAGGCGACGCGCAGAGGCGCGGGATCGGCCTCTGCTTTTTTATATTTTTCAAGAATATCGATCGATGCCTTCGGCGAAAGCTCGTTTTCCGTGCGAACGGGGCGCGCGGTGCTTTCGGAATGGCTTGCCTGCTTGATATAAGGGGGCATTTTCGGCATGGACACAGAAGGCGAAAATCCCTCTGTTGCCGATGCGCGGGGCGCATAGGATGCGGGAGGCGCTTTCGGCGCTTGCATGGAAATCTGCTCACCCGACGTTTTCTCGCCGATCGGAACGAAGGCGGCGCTGATGCGCTTTTCTGCGAATTTTGCCGAGGGGATCTCCAGCTCGGGGCGCCATGCGGCCTCCTCCAATACTCTTCTGACGGCGTGATACACCGCCTCAAAGATCACGCGCTCATCCGAAAACTTGACCTCAAGCTTTGCAGGATGAACGTTTACGTCCACGAAAGCGGGATTCATCGCTAAGAAAAGAATGCAAACCGGGAAGCATTCGGGCGCAATATACGAGGTGTATGCCTTTTCCAAGGCGGCCATAACCGTTAAGCTTTTTACGTAGCGGCCGTTGATAAAGACGTTTTGGAGATTGCGGTTTTTTCGCACGTTATCCGAGCGGCCGATAAAGCCCGTTACCTCCACGCCCTCGGCCTTGGCATCCACAGAGAGAAGCTTTTTCGCAAAATCGCGGCCGTGGATAGCGGAAACGGCACTTTTCAGATCCCCGCTTCCGGGCGTTTTGAAACGCTCCTCGCCGTCTACGAGAAGCTGAATGCTGACGTCCGGGCGCGAGAGCGCAACGCGCTCAATGAGAGCCGCCACGTTCATTGCCTCGGTGGCATCCTTTTTCAGGAATTTGCGGCGCGCGGGCACGTTATAGAAAAGATCCTCAACGACAACGGTGGTTCCCGTGGAGGCGCCGACGGCGGAGATATCCAGCACCTGACCGCCCTCGGAGACGAGCATCGTTCCCTCCTCCGATTCCTCGGTTTTGGTGATGATCGTTACCTTGGAAACCGAGGAGATGGCCGCCAGAGCCTCACCGCGGAATCCAAGCGTCATGATCGCGGAAAGATCGTCCTTTTCGCGGATCTTGCTGGTTGCGTGGCGCTTCAAGGCCACGGGAAGATCCTCGGCCGTCATGCCGCATCCGTTATCCGTGACGCGGATCATGGAG
>JAZQWS010000215.1:0-1269 GCA_045632465.1 Eubacteriales bacterium | reverse complement strand
GGCAGATTCAAGATGAATCCCCCGCTTCGTTCGGCTTCCGACCGTGTAGCACTCGTCGAAGGCATCCTTGACGGCACGCTCGAGATGATCGCAACCGACCACGCACCCCACTCGGCGGAAGAGAAGAGCCGCGGCCTTGCGGGCAGCCCCTTCGGCATCATCGGCCTCGACTTCGCATTCCCCTGGATGTATACAAAGCTCGTTAAAACGGGCATCATCCCCTTTGAAAAGCTTATAGATTGCCTTACCACCAACCCCCGCAAGCGTTTCGGCCTGCCTATGGGCAAGTCCTTCTCGATCTGGGATCTCTCGGCTGAAGTTACGGTTGACGCAAGCTTCATCCAGTCGCAGGGCAAAGCAACCCCCATCCTCGGCGAGCGACTGCTTGGTAAGAACCTTTTGACGGTTTGCGACGGACGGGTTGTTTGGGAAAGCAGATAAATGCAAAATGCAGAATGCAAAATGCAAAATTAATGAAATTTTCGTCGCTTGCGGCGCCGAAAATTATTTCATTTAACTTAATCTTGCTTTGATAATTCCTCATTTTGCATTCAACTCTGTTTTTCAATAAAAAATACTTTTCGCTTCGCGAAAAGTTACCGAATTTTGCATTTTGCATTTTGCATTCTGCATTCTGCGAACTGCATTTTATCAATTTGATTGAATTTATGATTTATATACAGGAGAAAGAAAATGGCAAAAAGAACAGATCTAAAGAAGATTCTCATCATCGGCTCGGGACCTATCGTTATCGGTCAGGCGGCGGAGTTTGACTATGCGGGCACGCAGGCGTGTCTGGCACTCAAGGAGGAGGGCTACGAGGTAGTTCTCGTTAACTCCAACCCCGCGACCATCATGACCGACACCACCATCGCGGATAAGGTCTATATGGAGCCTCTTACCCTCGAATATATCGCAAAGATCCTTCGCTACGAGCGTCCCGACGCTATCCTTCCCGGTATCGGCGGACAGACAGGTCTTAACCTCGCTATGCAGCTTGAAAAGAAGGGCATTCTCAAGGAGTGCCGCGTTGAGCTTCTCGGTACGTCCAGCGAATCCATCGAGCGCGCGGAGGACCGCGAGCTTTTCAAGGAGCTTTGCCAGTCGATCGGCGAGCCCGTAATCCCCTCCGAGATCACGTACAGCCTTGATGAGGCAAAGGAAGCCGCAAAGAGAATCGGCTATCCCGTAGTTCTTCGTCCCGCCTTCACCCTCGGCGGCACGGGCGGCGGCTTTGCCAACAATGAGGCAGAGCTCGTTGAGGTAGGC
>JAZQWS010000214.1:0-3485 GCA_045632465.1 Eubacteriales bacterium | reverse complement strand
GTTTTGCGGCGGAAAGAGGATAAAATGAATACTTATATCGGACAGAACGCGCAGCTCTTCGGCGCGGAGGAGCATCGCCTTGTTGGTGGCAAGGGCGACGGTATGCGCCTCCTGGAGGTCAGAAACGGCAAGGGCCTTTGCTTCACGCTTTCTCTTGACCGTGCGGCGGATATCTCCCGCCTCTCTGTGATGGGCACAAACTTCGGCTATTTTTCTCCCTGCGGCTACGTTGCGCCTGCATATTACGATGCAAACGGCGCGGGCTTTCTGAAGTCCTTCACCGCCGGATTTTTAACCACCTGTGGCCTCACCAACGTGGGAAGCCCCTGCGAAGATAACGGCGAGGCGCTCGGCCTGCACGGCACGATTGGAAACACCCCTGCGGATTCTTACAGCGTTTCCTACGAGGGCGAAAATATGATCATCAAGGCCACCGTTTCGGACACGCGCTTCTTTGGCCACAAGCTTGTGCTTGCGCGCACCTTCACCGTTTCGCTCACCGAAAATAAGCTCACCGTGAAGGATGCGGTGACGAACGTTGGAAACACCGAAACGCCCTTCCAGATGCTTTATCACTATAACCTCGGCTATCCGCTTCTCTCCGAGAATGCGATCGTAAAAATCCCTGCCGTGAAGGTAACGCCGAGAAACGAGCATGCCGCGCTCGATATCGAAAACTGCCTCAAGATGCAGAAGCCCACGGCAGGCTACGAGGAGCGCTGCTACTATCACGAGATGCAGGGCAGAGCCTCGGTTTCGGTGGATAACCCCGAAAACGGACGCGGTCTCACGATGGAATACGACACCGCCGCGCTTCCTTGCTTCACCGAATGGAAGATGATGGGCGAATTTGAATACGTGCTCGGTATCGAGCCCGGAAACGCATACCCCGACGGACGCGACGTGATGAGAGAAAAGGGACTTCTCAAGTTTATCGCACCCGGCGAAACCAAAACACACGAGGTTTGCTTCAGCTTCCGCTAAGACGGAGATACAAGGAGAAAAAGAATGATCAATCTTTCCATCACGAATATGTTCCCGCATAACGTGGAGGCGCATTGCGCGGATCTCATCGAGCAGCAGAAAACGGGTGCCACCACGCACGCAATGCTGATGATGTATTTCAATCCCGAGGGAACACCCCCCGTGGATAAGGCAACGAATCAATGCGCGACCTACGATCGCTATCGCGAGATTTTAGATAAGGCAGGGGCGAAGCACGGCGTTCTCGTGCAGTCAACGCTCGGACATATCACCAAGCCCTTTGCGCCCTATCCCTTCTCCCCCTCCGTCAGCCTTGTGACGGGCGAGGATCGCGACGTGACCTGCTGTCCTCTCGATCCTGCTTTCCACGATTACATCCGCGAGCAATTCCGCATTCTTGCCGAGCATAAGCCCGGTCTCGTTATGCTGGACGATGACCTCGGTCTGCTTTATAAGCCGACGAAGGGCTGCGCCTGCAAGTACCATCTGGCGGAGTTTGCGCGCCGCGCAGGCAAGAAGATGACCAGAGAGGAGATCTATGCCTGCACGCAGGGAACGAGCGAGGAGGACAAGCGCCTGACGCAGATTTACGTGGACACCCAGCGCGAGGGCATCGTTTCGGCGGTGCGCGCCATGCGCGAGGGACTCGATATGGTCGATCCCACGATCCCCGGCGTTGTTTCGGGTATCTACACCACCACCTTCGTGGAGTTTTCGGATGCCACGGCTGTTGCCTTTGCGGGCAAGGGCAATCCGCCGACGATTCGCTTGAACGGCGGGCCCTATGCGGTTTCCTCCTCTCCGAGAGGCTTCACCCAGCAGATCTTCCGCGCCGCGATCCTCAAGGAAAACGTGAAGGATAAGGTGGAGGTATTCTTGGCGGAAACCGACACCTGCCCCCATAACCGATACAGCACCTCCGCCGCCTATATGCACGGGCATTTCGTTGCCTCGATCCTGGAGGGCGCAACCGGCGCAAAGCATTGGATCACGCGCTCGAATTTTGAGCCGAATGCGGGCAAGGCGTATCGCAAGATCCTCTCCAAGCACGAAAAATTCTATGCGGCGCTCTGCGAATACGTGAAGGAATTTTCGCCCTTCGGATGCCGCATTCCGTTGACCTTGATGCAAAATTACGGCTTCGTTCCCGCCTCGCAGGGATTGAATCTCTCCCCTTGGGCAACCTGCGTTCTGGAAAGACTCGGTCTTCCGATGTATTTCGGAAATAAGGGCGAGGGTGCCGTTTTCCTCGACGATTTCTCGGCAGACGGCTTTGATGATGAAACCATCCGTTCCTTCATGAAGGGAACGCTCGTTCTCTCGGTCGGCGCGGTGGAAAAGCTCTGCGCGCGCGGCTTTGCAGGGGAGATTGGCGTCACCGCCAAGGCTTGGGACGGCAAGGTGATCAACGGCGAGCTGATCGGCCAACACCGCATTGCAAAGCAGTATAACCTCAAGGAGCTTGTCCCCTGCCGCGAGGACGTTGAAATCCTTTCGTATTCCTATCACGCGGATAAGGCAACGCTTGAAAACGTTCCGATGTTTCCCGCCACTACGAGATGCAAGACCTCCGAGGGCGGCGATTGCATCGCCTTCTGCGGAACGCCGGATATGCCCTTCCTTTATCACACGGCGTTTTCTCTGCTCTGCGAGCCGAGAAAGAATCAGCTCATTGCGCTTCTTTCGGAAAAGAATCTTTTGCCTCTCTATTATCCGGAGGACGGCGAGGTTTACCTGCGCGCAGGCCGCCTGAAAAACGGAGAAAGAATGGCCGTTTTCTTCAACCTTGGCTTTGACGTTTTGGAGGATATCCCGCTTACCGTGACCGAGGACGTTTCTTCTGTTGCGTGCCTCCTGCCCGACGGCACGCGCGAAAGCGTTCCCTTCGAAAAGGAGGGAAGCACGATCCGCATCGAAAAAGAAGCAAGAACCTTGATGCCGGTGGTTCTTTTCTTGAAGTAAATAAAAAACAAACCGCTTGGTTAGCGTAGTGCCCTTGAGGACACTACGCATCGATATAAATCCGCTCTCGCGGATTTTCGATATACGCTAGCGCGTTCGATATGTGCTGACGCACTCGATATGCTCATTGCGTGAGCGCGGATTTATATCATATCGAGTTTGAGCGAAGCGAAAACATATCGAATTTGCACAAGGGCAAATATATCGAGCCGAGCGCGCGAGGCATATCGACAAAATAAAATCGCTTCTGTGGACACAGAAGCAGTGCTTCGTAAGTCTGAATTAAGGACACAAAATTTAGGAATGATCAAACTCGGTAGGGGTCGGCGCCTTCGACGACCCGAGAAACACCGCACAAAAGGGCTGTCGTGGGCGCCAGCCCCTACCATTTTGTGAGATTTGTGAGAGACATTTGATACCTGTCCGTTTCCATAATAAGTTAACTGTGTATAGCTACGTTTGCTATGCTTGATAAAAATGCGGGAGGAGCAAGCCCCTCCCCTACCTTCCACAGGGCTATATTGAACTACGATCGCATC
>JAZQWS010000213.1:0-6274 GCA_045632465.1 Eubacteriales bacterium | reverse complement strand
GGAATGAAGAACCGCATCGTTTTGATCGGCTACGTGGACACGATTTTCCCGCCCGAAACCGAGCGCCTTCTGAATCCCGACCGCTTCACCTTCATGATCGCGCCGATCTCCCGCACCTACACAACCACTCTGCCCGAGCCGATTGAAAACACAGAGGTGCTTCGCTATCAGCGCAACAATAACAAGTTCCCGAGATCCCTCTCCGCATACCTTGCTTATAACCGCGCATGGCAGAAGAAATTTCCCGGCGCATCCTTCTCCTTTGAATATTACTTCTGGATCCCGCAGTACCGCGACCCCTCCTCTCTTGCCCTCTCCAAGCGCATTTTGGAGGATACCTTGCTCTACGAGGCTGAGGGACTCGACGGCGTTCTTGAAGACGGAAGCCAGCGCTCCTATTTCCCGACGGGCTTCCCCTTCTATCTCTATTCCCGCATTCTTTACGATACCTCTCTTTCCTACGAAGAGATCAAGGAGGAATACTTCTCTGCCGCCTTCGGCGAGGATTGGAAGGATTTCTACGACTATCTGGCAGGTATCGAAGAGGCCATTGACATCCGCTATCTTTCGGGCGAGCTTTCCTCCGATATGGAGATCGGAAAATACTATAACCCTGCTCTTGCGGAATCCTTTGCCAAGGTGGAGGCTGTTTGCGACAAGGCGAGCGAAATCATCAAGGCACACTACAATATGCCCGAGCGTGTAAGAACCGTTTCCGTTCGCTTGATCGAGCGCCATATCGAATACTGCCGCCTGCTTGCAAAGGCGCTGATCTTCAAGTGCCAAGGCAAGGACGATGAGGCAAAAGCGAAATTCAAGGAGCTTTGGGACACCTTCAATCTTTACGAATTCGATATGGAAGCAAACTACGATCACTCGCTCTGCATGGGCGCGCTGAACGCCGTTTTCAACACCCCCTCCAATATCCCCACGGGCGACGACGAGCCTCTGCTCAACGTGGATCTGAAGCCCAACGATTAAAGCCTCACTCCGTAAGCATTTGAGGTAACAAGGAGAATACACTATGATTTTAACAGAAAACACACCATGGATATTGCCCGAAAGCATCAGCGAGCCGATCGAGCGCGCATTGAAGGATCTTGCGAACGACTGGTACATGGTGTTCGGCGCGGAACCCCTTATGATGAAGGAGACGAAAAGTCCTGCCGTGATCTTCGGCGGCATAGAAGCGCCGACCGATCGCGAGAGCTTTGCCCTCAAGGTGAAAAACGGAAATCTTTGCCTCGCGGGCGCGGACGAGCTGGGACTCATCCACGCGATCTACACGGTTTCCGAAAAAATCCTCGGCGTTCATCCCTTCTATTTCTACAACGATATTATGCCCGAGCGCAGAGACGAGATCAAGCTTTCGGAGGATCTGGATCTTTCGCACGGCTCTCCCGCCTTCAAGTATCGCGGATTTTTCATCAACAATGAGGATATGCTGACGGGATCCTTCCCCGATCCGATGCGCGAAAACTTTATCGACCTCTATTACTTTGAAAAATACTGCGAGCTGATCCTGCGCCTGCACGGCAATATGATCGCCCCCGGAACGCGCCCCTATCCCGATGAAACGGTGCGCGAGGTGGTTCTGCGCCGCGGTATGTACGTCAACGATCATCACGTTACCCCCCTCGGCCTCAACGTGTATCTTTGGCCGGAGGAGGAGCAGGAATTCTCCTACGTTTCCAACCCCGAATACATGGAAAAGGTCTGGAAGCAATGCGTGGATGCGCAGAAGCACCGCAAGATGTTCTGGACGATCTCCTTCCGCGGCTGCGGCGATCAGTCCTTCTGGAGCATCGATAAGAACGCGCCCGTGACCGATGCGGATCGCGCCGCCGTAATCAGCCGCGCTCTGCACAAGCAGGTGGAGCTGATCCGCGAGGTTCAGCCCGAGGCGGACATTATGTTCAATATGTACGATGAGCAGGCCGAGCTCTGCAAGCAGGGGCTTCTCAAAATTCCCGAGGGCGTTATCCGCGTTTGGCCGAATGACGGCGCGGGACAGATGTCGGACGGCGGCGCTTGCGCCGAAGGCGACGGCATTTATTTTCACATCACCGCCTGCCGCAACCGCTATTGCGAGGCCGTTAGCCCCGAGCAGATCTACACCGAGTTCAACCGCTTCAAGGATGCGGGCGCAAACGGCTGCCTCGTTGTTAACGTTGGCAACATCCGCCCCTTCCCGATCAGCCTCGGCGCGGCCATGGAATGCGCCTATGACGGCGGCGAATACCGCAATCTCCCGCCCAAGGAGGGACAGAGGGCATATATTCGCAATTATTGCAATGCCCTCTACGGCGATGCCGCCAAAGAGGCCGCAGAGATTCAGAACGATTATTTCGGCATCTCCAATCTGCGCAAGCCCCGCCCCGATATGCCCCCTTACGGCTATGCGGGCGAATGCCTCGGTATGTACGCCTCGGATTGGCAAGCGGACTATAACCAGGTGCTGACCGACTTCCGCCAGAATATCTATATGCACGAGATCGCGCGCAAGTATATTGAGGCGCTGAAGGGCGAGCGCGCGCTTGGCGAAATCTTCGACAAAACCGTGGATGATTTCAACGCCATCGTGCACGAGGATACTGCAATTTTGCCCACGCTTTCCCGCCGCGCACATCTGCTTGAAAAGAAGATCCCGAGCCGCGCTCTGCCGCTTTACAGAAGCAATCTCCTTCTGCAGATCGACGTAACGCAGGGGCTCAACGAAGCGATGGAAAACGAGGGGCTTTCAATGAAGGCCTACCGCAGAGGCGACAAGCCCGCCGCGCTCTCCTATATGCGCCGCGCGCTTGAATGCATGAACGGAACGCTGGAAATTTTCCACGGCGCGGAAAATCCGAAGTGGCCGGTATTCTATAAGTATGAAACCCTTTCCTGCTACTGGCACACGCGCGACCTGATGCGCTGTGTTCTCTCGCTCCTTGAAGGCAAGGGCGAAACCCCGATCCGCCCCTTCCATAACTTCGGCGGCCACGGCAAGCGCATTTACTATTATCAGTATCTTGACGAGCATAAGGGCAATTTCCCTTTCCTCAAAAAGCATTAAAACAAAAAAACGGGATGCCTTTTTAAGGGCGTCCCGTTTTTTGTTTATTTTTGCAAATAATCATTTACTTTTAAACCGTTTTCTCTTGGTTCTCGTGCTCTTTTCTCTTTATCATACGAAGGATAAATACGAGAAGAACCGCGCCGAGAATGAAGGCCAAGGCGTTCGTTCCGACAAAATTGAGCCACAGACCGTCAAGCTTAAGATTCCAGAATGCGCCAAGGCAAAGCACGGGGAAAACGAGGGCAATGGAAACCGCCATCACCGTGGCAAGCACCGGCTTTTCGATCGCAGAAAAGAAGCTCTGCGTCATCACGCCGAACCAGCGGAAGAGATAAGCGAAGCAGAAGAGGCGAATGCCGTGCTCCGCGATCGAGAGAAGAAGCACATCCTCCGCGCTGACGAAGATGGAGGCAACCGCCGATGCACCAAAGAACATCACCGCTGTGGAAACAAGACCGACAACGCCCGTGCCGATATAACCGCAGCTTGCGATCTTTTTCACGCGGCCGTAATTTTTTGCGCCCCAGTTATAGCCGATAGACGGAGAAAGCGAATCGCTGATGCCATAAAGAAGCGGCCAGCAAAGATCGCTTGCATACATAAGAACACCGTACGCCGCAACGGCGGTGGTGCCGCCGCCCTCTCCCAGCACCTCAAGACCGATGCGCATCAGGGAGATATTCATAAGAATCGAGGTCACGCGGCCTGCGATATTGCTGAGGAAGATCGGAGAGCCGCAGGCAGCGATCTCCTTGATCATCGAGAAATGGAAATGCGGGCGAGTGAATCGAAGCACCGTCTTTTTCCGAAGAAAGGGGATCATCGCCACGATGGCCGCCGTGCACATCGAGATGCAGATCGCGATTGCCGAGCCGACAACGTCGGTTTTCAGAACAAAAAGGAAGATGGCGAGAAGCCCGATCGTTAAAAGATTCTGGCAGATATTGATCACCATACTGCTCTTCACGTAACCCGAGATGCGCAGATAGTTATCCATCGCGAAGAAAAGCGTTGTCAGCGGGCCGCAGAGCGCGAAGGTGCGAAGATAGCGCATCGAGGTTTCAAGCAAAACGTCCGTTGCGCCCATCATGCGGCAAAGCGGCTCGGCGGCGAGAAACATGATCGCGCCCATAAAAATCGCCGCGCCGATAATCAGAAGGATCGAGCAGGAAAAAACGTTATTTGCCGTTTTATAGTCCTTGCGCCCGAGGGCGATCGAGATCGGCACGGATGCACCAACGCCCACAAGATCCGCCAAAGAGAAGTTGATAAAAACGAGAGGAAACGCGATATTGACGGCGGCGAATGCGCCCTCTCCCAGCGTTTGCCCGATGAAAGCGCCCTCAAAAACGCTATAGATCGACATGGCAAACATGCTGATCATACCGGGGAGCGCCACCACAAAGAAGAGCCGCCATGGGCGCATTGTGGCATATCTTTGCTCCGGTGTCATTTTATGCTTTTTACTGTCCGACATGAATTATCTTCCCTCCTGGGCTCTTCGCATGGAGAGCCAATGAAAAAATCCGTAGAGATCGTTGGCGATGAAGGCAACGAAGCACATCACCACCGAAAGATAGGAAATATCCTCCCTGCACGCAAGCAGCCAAAGAACAATGAGAACCACGTCGTTCACCGCGTAGGCCAGCGCATAAAAGGGACTGCGCCGCATCGTCAAATACGCGGCGATAAAGCTCGTTGTCACAGAAAAGGTGCTGACGAGCAAATTGGCGGTGGAAAACGCACCCAAAACGAAATAGAAAACCACCGTTACGATAACGGCAAGAAACGCAAGAAGGCCGCGCTCGTGCCATCCGATACGGTTCACACGCACCTCGGCATGCCCTGCCTCATAAGGATTTCTGATCCAGGCAACGAGAGAAAAAACCGACATGGGAAGCGACATACAAAAATAAGTGATCATCTCCCCGTAATATGAGAAGGAATAGGAAATGATCACGTAGAGAACGCAAAAGGCGATCATACAGATCTGCCCGATGGGATGCCCTTTGGCGCAAAGGATCAGGGCAAACGCGCCGACCAGCGAGGCCGCAAGGCGCATATATTCCCGCCCGTCAAAAATCAAGAATGAAAGCGTTACCAGTGCAAGAGAGCACAGAAGCAGAATTCGCTCCCAAGGAGTGAAATATTCCACTGCGGAACGCAGATGCTTTTTTAAAGATACCATTACCGAACCTCTCTTTGCTCCGCGCGGCGATACTGACCGGGCGTGACACCGTAAATTGACTTGAACACACGGCAAAAAGCTTTGGCTTCGCTAAAGCCAACCTCCAGGGCAATATCGGCAATCGCCATATCCGTGGCAGAGAGAAGCCCCGCCGCGTTGTTCACTCGCTGGCGGTTCAAGGCCTGGTGAAAGCTTTCGCCAACCACCTTTTTGAAAATTTTGCAGAAATTGCTCTTGCTGTATCCCGTGAGCGTTGCAACGTATTCCACGCTGAGCGCTTCCTTATAGTTATAATAGATCAGCTCCAAGGCCTTTTCCACGTTTTCGATCTTCAGATAATCCGCGCCGCCGCCCTCCGTCTCCGCCGCTTCCTCGCGACGGTCGAAAAGATAAGCAAAAATCTTATATATATTGCCCTTGATGCAAAGATCCGAAAGCGCGCGTCCCTCGCGAATCACCTCTGCGCATTCCATGAAAAGCTCGCAGATCTTTTTGTTTTCATCACCGCGCAAATCGCACACTCTCGGCGCGCTGACGTGGTGGGAAAACTCCGAAAAATGCTCCTTCAGAAGTGACATACCAACCGTGATGGTCAAAACCGTGCGCTCCTCCGCGCTTTCGGGAATTTCATGGGCGCACATCGGAGGCAAAAGCGTGGTGCATCCCGCCTCCACGTGAAGAAGCTTTTTATCCGCAAGAATATCAAACGTGCCTTCCAGGCAAAAATTCATTTCAAAATCCGCATGGCGATGCTCCTGAAATGAGGAAATGCGGCCAAGGCTGATATAATACGGCCGCTCGCCCGATTGAATTTTTTGGTATAACAAAGCGCTCGCTCCTCCCGATTTCAAAAATCCTCTAATATTATAACAGACAAAGCCACGCTTGTCAACCGATTTTATGCGGTGAATTTTTGGGTATTTTTTTGGAAAAACAGTACTTGCCAAAATTCTTTTCCCGTGCTATACTATGATTGAACGAAAATTATCAAAGGAGAAGCATCTTATGGAACAAAAGCTTCTGCT
>JAZQWS010000212.1:0-6502 GCA_045632465.1 Eubacteriales bacterium | reverse complement strand
AAGATCCGTCTTGATCTCCTCCAACACGGTTTCGGCAAACCAGGAATGAATTTCCGTTTTCACATCAGACGCATCCAGGACAGAAAGCGGACGCGCGCAAAGCTCCGTATAGGCGGCTTCGTCGATCACGCCGTTTTCCTTTATCGCATACAGAACGCGGTTTCTCTTTTGGAGGCATTCCTCAGGCGCGGTGTGCGGATTATAGCGACTCGGCGCATTGGCAATACCGACAAGGACGGCAATCTCATCAAAGGTTAACTCCGAAAGCGATTTTCCGAAATAATGCGCGGCGGCAAGCCCGATACCAACCGTGTTTTCTCCCATAGGTAAAATATTGAGATATACCTCAAGGATCTCTTGCTTCGAATGCATTTGCTCCATATGATAGGCACGCAGCATTTCCGTGATCTTTCGCTTGACTGTGTATTCACTATCCCCGCTGATATTCTTCACAACCTGCTGAGTGATCGTTGATCCGCCGAAAGAGCCGCCGCGCGATCCGAGAAGATAATTGGCGGCGGCCTTTGCCGTGCGCGCAAGGCTCACGCCCTTATGCGAAAAGAAGCCGCGATCCTCCATAGAAAGAAAGCTTTGGATCACGGCGGGCGGAATTTCGCTATAGGCTACCCATTCCATTTTGTTTTGCGCAGGATAGATCGCTTCGATCTCGATCGGCGTATATTCGGGGTCCTGCGGATCGCTATCCGCATAAAGACGGATCACATTTCCCTCCGAGGCGGCGGAAAACAAAAGCTCATCGGTTTCATAGCAGATATTTTTGCGCGCATAGGCAAAGGCACAGACAAGCGAAAGCGACAAGAGCAAGGCGACCGAAAGGATCGCCACGGCAAAAACAAGAACGCTTTTTTTCAGGGTTGTTTTTTTCATACAAAAAGCTCCGTGGAAAGACTTCATACTCATCTTACCACGGAGCTTAAAAATTATCGGATTCAGTTTATGGAAGGATCGGGATTTTTATCATATTCCACACGGTTGAGATAGAGACCGTCAGGCGGCGCGGTCATGCCCGCAAGAGAACGCGTTTTCGATTGCAAGATATTCGGAATCTCATCCGGGCGCATACGCCCTGCGGCAACCTCCATCAGCGTTCCCACGATGATGCGCACCATATTGTATAAAAATCCGTCTGCGCGAATGCGAACAAGGATCTCTCGACCGTTTCTCTCCACCGTCAGACTTTGCACGGTTCGCACGGTTGAAACCACATCCGAGCCCTGCGCCATGCAGGCGGCAAAATCCTTTTTTCCCACAAAATGGGGCGCGGCCTCCTGCATTCTTGCGATCGCCTCATCGCTGATATGCGGATAGACGATCCAGGCACGGTGATACTCAAAGGGCGCAATGACCGGCGCATTATAGATGCGGTAGACATACTCCTTGGAAACCACGTCGTGACGTGCGTGAAAATCCTCTCTGCAGGCCGAAGCGTAATAGAGGGATAAATCCGGCGGCAAATACCTGGCAACCGCAACGGGAAGCTTTTTCGGCGGGATATTGGCGCCATCCGTTTCAATCGTTAAGCAAAACTCTCTTGCATGCACACCGCGATCCGTTCGGCTGCATCCCGTAACACGGCAGGGCGCACCGAAGACTTGCGCGAGGGCGGCGCAAAGCTCGCCCTGCACGGTTCGGCGATCCGGCTGAACCTGAAATCCGGAAAAATCCGTTCCCACGTATTCAATTTTTGCAAAATACTTCATGCCTATGCACTCCTTAAATGCGATGGCATAAAATTTTCGCCAAGATACCGCCGCCAAGCATCGTGGCGGACACGCGGGAGATCAGGACGATACCCGCAAGGAAAGCGGCAAAAAACAGAAGCGAAAGAATATCGTTTGCACGAAAGGTGAGCTTCACGAGCTTAGTTCTCTTTTTATCCACGCGATAGCAACGGCATTCCATTGCAACAGCAAGCTCCTCCGCTCTTTTGAAGGCGCTCACGAAAAGCGGAACAAGAAGGGGGATCAAGGCCTTGGCACGGCGCACGAGGCTACCCGATGCGAAATCCGCACCACGCGACTTCTGCGCATTCATGATCTTATCCGTTTCCTCCACGAGCGTGGGGATAAAGCGGAGCGCGATCGTCATCATCATCGAAAAGACATGCACGGGAATACCGATCTTCGCGAGAGGCGAAAGAAGACTTTCAAGTCCGTCCGTCAAGGAGATGGGCGAGGTCGTGTAGGTCAAAAGAAGGCTCGATCCGATAATCAAAAGGATGACACGCAGCGTCATAAACACAGCGCGGACGATACCCTCGCGGTAGATTTCGATGATCCAAAAATCTACCAGCGGCGCACTCTCGCCCTTCGTCATGAAAATGTTCAAAAGCGAGGTGAAGATCAGGATGTATATCACGGGGCGAATGCCGCGCAGAATGACAGAGAAGGAGATGCGGCTGACGAGGATCAGCGCGATGGTAAACACCGTTAAGGCAAAAAAGGCAAGCGGCGTTTTCGCAAGGAAAATCGAAACGATAAAGAGGATCGCAGAGATCAGCTTGGTTCTGGGATCCAGCTTATGAAGAAGCGAAAAGCCCGGAAAGAACTGACCGAGAGTGATATCCGAAATCATGCTCTGCCCTCCTTCCCAAGACGAAGGATCGCATCCTTCACACCTTCAACGGTATAAAGCTTTCCCTCCAGGGGAATGCCTTTTTTACGAAGGGCGGCGGCAATACGCGCAACCATCGGAACATTCAGGCCGATATCCATCAGCCCATCGGCATCCGAGAACACGGCATCCACCGTTCCGCTTGCGTACACGCGGCCGCGATTCATAACGATCACATTATCACAATAGAGCGCCATATCCTCCATGGAATGGCTGACAAGAATAACGGTGAGCCCATTTTTTCTTGCATAGGCGCGAACGCCGTCTAAAATCTCGCGGCGGCCGCGAGGATCGAGACCTGCGGCGGGCTCATCCAAAACGAGAACGCCTGCGCCCATCGCCATGACACCCGCAATTGCAACACGGCGCTTCTGTCCGCCCGAAAGCTCAAAGGGCGAGCGATCAAGAAGATCATCAGAGATGCCCGTGAAGGCGACTGCCTCGGCAACGCGGCGCTCCACCTCCTCGGCGCTGAGACCGAGATTGCGGGGGGCGAAGCCGATATCCGCTCTGACGGTTTCGTCAAAGAGCTGATACTCCGGATACTGCATGACAAGACCAACCTGTGTTCGGATCTTAGCGATCTGCTTGGGATTCTCCCATATATCCTTGCCGTCGATCAAAACCGTTCCCTCCGTGGGGCGGTAAAGACCGTTCAAAAGATTGACGAGGGTGGATTTTCCCGATCCGGTATGACCGATGAGGCCGGTGATCTTTCCTTCCTCAAAGCCGATATTGATATCCGAAAGCGCAAGCTTTTCAAACGGGGTGTTTTTACTGTAAAGATACGATACGTTTTTTAATTCCAGCTTATACATTTTTCGCACCTCCCAGCATTTCAAGAAGTGCCTCTACGCACTCCTCCTCCGTGAGAGGATTGCCGCTATGCGGCATACCTGCAAGCGCAAGCTCATGCAAAAGCTCAACACCCTGCGGTGCTTCCAATCCGAGATCGCGCAGCTGATCGACATTTTTGAAGACATCTCTCGGCGTTCCGTCCCAGGCGATGCGCCCATCGTTCATAACGATCACGCGGTCGGCACGAGCGGCCTCATCCATATAATGCGTGATATGCACAATGGTGATTCCCTCCTCACGATTCAAGCGCTCCATAATGGAAACGACCTCGGCGCGACCGAGAGGATCGAGCATAGAGGTGGATTCATCGAACAAAATAATGGAGGGCTTCATGGCAAGAATGCCCGCGATGGCAATTCTCTGCTTCTGACCGCCGGAAAGCTTATGCGGCGCATGATGCGCATATTCCTCCATACCAACGGCGGCAAGCGCGGCATTTACGCGGCGGCGGATCTCCTCGCGCGCAAGGCCGAGATTTTCCGGGCCGAACGCAACGTCCTCCTCCACAACGGTAGCAACCAGCTGGTTATCCGGATTCTGAAACACCATGCCGATATGCGCACGCAGGTCATACATATCCTCCTCGGAAAAATCCTCTGCCGTTACATCCTTTCCGAGAACGAAGAGGCGCCCCTCCGAGGGGGTTAAAATCATATTACAAAGCTTTGCGAGGGTGGATTTTCCCGAGCCGTTATGCCCAAGGATGGCGATATATTCTCCTGCCGCAACGGAAAACGAAACGTCGTTTACCGCGGGTGGCGCATCCTGATGATCGCCATCATCCTCATAAGCATACATTAAATGCTCGGCGCAAATAACAATTTTTTTCTCTTTTTCCATACTGCTTCCTTTACCGAAACTTAAAAGCAAACACGAACGCTACTGCCGCATGGCAAGGCATATCCACTATTTTTTACGGGCAGACCAAGCTCGTCTGCCTCGATATTTCCTCCAAATTTATCACAAATGCGCAGACCGACGATATATTTCATCGTGGAGGCGGAAAGGCCCGTGGTGTAAGAATTCAGAAGATAGAAGAGGGGATTTTTGGAAAGCACACGCGAGGTTAAAGCAACGAAGTCATCAATACTCTCCTCGATCTTCCATACCTCGCCCGTTGGCCCTCTGCCATACGAGGGAGGATCGATAATAATACCGTCGTAGAAGCTTTCGCGGCGAATCTCGCGCTCAATAAACTTTTTGCAATCATCCACGATATAGCGAATGGGAGCATCGGAGAGTCCCGAAAGACGCGCGTTTTCCTTCGCTGCGGCAACCATTCCCTTGGAGGCATCCACGTGGCAAACCGAAGCGCCTGCCTTGGCTGCCGCAACCGTTGCGCCGCCTGTGTATGCAAAAAGATTCAGCACACGGATGGGGCGCCCTGCATTCTCGATCAGGGAGCGGAACCAATCCCAGTTTGCCGCCTGCTCGGGAAAGAGGCCGGTGTGCTTAAAGCCCATGGGCTTGATCTGGAAGGTCAGATCTCTGTATCCGATCGTCCACATCTCGGGAAGACGGTTTTCATTCCAGCTTCCGCCGCCCGAGCGACTGCGCGTATAGCGCGCGTCCGCACGCTTCCAAAGGGGATCCTTTTTCTCACTCTTCCAGATTACCTGCGGGTCGGGGCGAACGAGGCTATATTTTCCCCAAAGCTCAAGCTTTTCCCCCTCCGAGGTATCCAGCACGATATAATCCTTCCACTGATCACTAATCCACATATGCTTCTCCGTTTTTTATCTTTGATTGAAATACTTCCCCATCACCGAGCCGCGACACTGCGCGTGGCAAATGGCGATGGCAATAGCGTCTGCCGTGTCATCCGGCTTGGGCGGCTTCGGCAAGGAAAGAAGAGAGGTTACCATGGCGATGACCTGATGCTTCTCCGCCTTTCCGTATCCAACAACGGCCTGCTTTACCTGCATAGGCGTGTACTCCGAGATGGGAACGCCGCATTCATGCGCCGTGCAAAGGATGACGCCTCTTGCCTCGGCAACCGCGATACCCGTGGTTATATTGTTCGTGAAAAACAATTCCTCCACAGCCATTTCGTCCGGCTTATATTTTTCGATCAGCGCCGAAAGATCCTGTCGAATGATCGAAAGGCGAGACTCGATCGGCGTATGTGCCGGGGTTGTGATCGCGCCGTATGCCATAGGGCGCAGTTTGCCGCGATGGGATTCGATCAGCCCCCATCCAACGATGGCAAGACCCGGATCTATGCCTAAAATTACCACAGATGTCTCTCCTTTCCATAATTATTCATCTTAGTATATCACATTTTTTCGTCCTCGTCAACTATTTATTTATAGTATTTACGCGCGAGGGCTTTACTTTTTGATAAATTTATGATAAAATAGAGAGGATAAAACCATCGGAGGGGGCATTTTATGCAGATCTTACGCTTTGCGCCAAGAGACATTCTTCATATGAAAAAAAAGCACCCCTGCGGCGAGGAGCGCTTTCTCGTTCTGCGCACGGGAAGCGACGTTCGCGTTCGGTGCGAGGGCTGCGGAAGAGATATGACATTCTCCCGCATTGCGCTCGAAAAAATGATACGAAAGGTGGAGACGGCGGAGCAAAACGAGGCGGACACGCTTTGATTCTTCCCTACCGCTCCGAAAAATTATGTTTTACTATTTGAACGGAACTTTAGCCGCGCTGGAGACGCCGATTGCGGTGATCGATTGCGGCGGCGTTGGTTATCAGCTCACCATTAGCAACGTGACGGCGGCTTTGCTTGGCGACAAGATTGGAAAGACGACCAAGCTTCTGACGCATCTTGCGGTGCGCGAGGACGGAATTGAGCTTTTCGGCTTTATTTCGCGCGAGGAGCGAGAATGCTTTATGAAGCTGACCTCCGTCAGCGGTATCGGCCCGAAGGCGGCGATGAGCATTCTTTCCACCATGACGCCCGATGATCTGGCGCTTGCGATCGCAAGCGAGGACACGAAGGCCATTGCGCGCGCCCCCGGTATTGGCGCAAAAACGGCGGCACGCGTGGTTCTTG
>JAZQWS010000211.1:0-7435 GCA_045632465.1 Eubacteriales bacterium | reverse complement strand
CACTCTCTAATTATAGCGCACAAATATATTTTTGTCAAGGATTATCCGAAAAATCGAAGAGGATGCAAAAAGAGGGCAACGCAAGTGCAAAAAACTTGCGCTGCCCTCAAAACGAGTTAAGGGACCGTGGATCCCCTTTTTTATTTTTTTATATTGATTATGAAAGTGCGTCCTCTTCTCCGTCAATTTTCCGAAGGAGCGCCGAAAGCTCTTCTGCGTTCAGCTTCTTTTTATCCCCCTTCACCGTAAGGACAAGATTTTTCGACGAGAACACCGTGCGAGCTACTTCGCGCATGCGTTCTCCGGTAATTTTGCGATACGCCTCTCTGCGATCCTCAAGCCCCCGATACGGCAGCCCGAGAATGTGCGCATCGTAAGCGAAAGTGAAGTTCAGTTCCCTTGCGTCATCGTAGAGCAAATAGGCGTTATCTACGTACGGCGCTTTGGTAAAATCCTCCGTTTTGCAAACATTTGTTTTCAATTCAGAGAGAATTTGCAAAACAAGCTCGATTGCCTGCGCAATGTTTTTTTCTTTCACTTCGAAGGAAAAATAGAACAATCCGGCGTTTTTATAGCGATCGATGCCGCCGCTGATATCATAAAAAAGGCCGCGCTTTTCGCTCATTTCAACAAAGAATCTCGCGCCGTATCCCGAGAGAAGATAATCGTACAGAAGATCCAGCTCGGGAGAGCTGACGCGCGCCATATCCACGTCAAAATTAAAGCGAAGCATCGTGAAATCCGCGTTTTTGATATGCACGGCACACGCGCGGTTGCCAAAGGCTTTCGGCAAAGCGGGCGCGCTCTCGCGGCAAACGCCCCGAGGAATATCATAACACTCCAAAGCCGAAAGAAGCGAGGAGATCTCCGCATCGCCGACGGCACCCGTGGCATAGAAAAAGATATTTTCCGCCGCCAGAGCCGCGGCGCGGTAAGTCTCCAGGCGCCGCCCCGTGATGGCGTTGACGGAGCGCATCGTTCCGATGATGGAATTTTTCAGCGGGCTATCGGGGTAGAGCGCCCCCAAGGTGAAGGCGGAAAGAGAATTTTTCTCATCCCCTTCGCGGATCTCCGCCTTGATGCGCAAGCGCTCAAGATCGATTTCGGAGCGAGGCAATGCAATGCGGGAAAACACACGGCAAAGAATCTCTGCGGCCTTGGCAAAGTTTTCCTTTGCGCCGCTGATATAAAACTGCACCATTTCGTTGAACGTGGAGGCATTGAACTCCAGCCCCAGGCGATCCAGCGTTTTATAAAGCTGCTCATCCATCAGATAATGCACGTTACGAATGGCAACGTGCTCAAGAAAATGCGTGATGCCGCTTTCCTCTTCCCGCTCGTAGATGCTTCCCGCACGAACGAACAGAGAAAGAAAAAATCCGTGCTGCGCAGGATTTTCAATCGAATAGATCCGAACGCCGCCTTTACCAACGTATTCCCTTTCCTGCATGGCGCACCTCCTTTGGCTTTGAATTACTTTCTATATCAGTATAACAGATTTTCAAAAGAAATTCAACCCTTATTTATTTTGCCCGCAAAATGCGGTACCAAACGAAAGAGAGAAGCCGCCCCCTCGCGGGAGCGGCTTCTCTCTTTTTGGCTTAGAATCAATCAATCGACTTATCAATCGCAAAGCGCGTGATCTTTCTGGAGGTGTTCTTGGGGAATTCCTCGGCACGGAGCTTTACCTTTCCAACGTTCTTATAGGAAACATTCTTCTTGTTGATTTCCTTAATTGCATCCTCAAAGTAGGTCTGAGGATCGGTGATGTTATGCATCTTGAGCGCCTCCGCATCCGGGAAGATTTCGGCAACGATGATCTCCTTGGAGGGATCGGACTTGCTCTCACCCGCGTAAACAACAACCTCGCCAACACCGTATACACCCTGGATATCGGTTTCAATCTCCTCGGGATATACGTTCTTACCGTTGGAGAAAATGATCAGGTTCTTCAGACGGCCGGTGATATAGATCCACTGATCCTCCTTGCCGGTGATGGGGTTGATCTCGGTGATAACCTTGCCGTAGTCACCCGTTTTGAAATAGCCCTCCTCATCGAACGCGGCGGCGGTTGCCTCCTCGTTCTTATAATAACCGATCATGCGGTTGGGGCCCTGGTAGCAGATCTCGCCTTCGCCGTTTTCATCGGGATCGGCGATCTTTACGTGGCCGCCGATGATGGGCATACCAACCGATCCGTTCTTTCTGTATTCGTTACGGTTGCAGGAGATCAGGGGGGCGCACTCGGTGATACCGTATCCGTTCAGGATGGTTACGCCGATGCTCTCGAAGAAATCGATGATATCCTGGTTGAGCGCCGCGCCGCCGCAGATGATCATCTCCAGCTCGCCGCCGAAATTCTTAAGGATGGAGCCGAAAAGCTTCTTGCGGAGGTCAATGCCAACCTTGCGAAGCGCATCCGAAACCTTGATCATGGTTTTTACAAGACCGAGCTTGCCCTGCTTTTCAACGGCAGTCATGATTCTCTTATAGAAGGTTTCAACAAAGAGAGGAACGAGCACCAGGTGCGTGGGGCGGAAGATGGAAAGCTCATTCATGATATAGCGGATGCCTGCGGAGATATAGATCTCGCATCCCTGCGCATAGTGACCAACGAAGTTAACCGTCGAGCCGAAGGTATGGTGCGGAGGAAGAACGCACATGGTGCGCTCGGTGATCTGGAAGTTATACATTCCCTGCTCCATATCCGAGCAGATGTTCTTGGAGGTGAGCATAACGCCCTTGCCCTTACCGGTCGTTCCGGAGGTGAACACGATGGAGGCAAGCGCATCGTTATCGATCTCGTAATCATAGTAGGAGTTATCGCCTGCGCGGTACTTTTCATCACCTGCAAGGCGAACGCTCTCAAGAGAGATCGCGCCCTCGGTGATCTTATCGCCGATCTCGATCATGTTTTCAAGAAGCGGAAGACCTGCCTTCGCTTCCCAGACCTTCTTTGCGGCAACTGTGGAATACACCACAGCCGGGCATTCCGCCGTTCCGAGAATGGAAGCCATATCCGGCACCGGAAGCTCCTTATCGATCGGCACGGTGATCGCGCCCATGCTCATCAGGGCGAAATAGGAAAACGCCCACTGGGGAGATGCTTCGCCGATGATGGCAACCGTTTTGCCCGCAAGGCCCATGGAGATAAACTCCGTTGCAAGAGCACGAACGAATGCGCGGCCCTCCTCATACGTGAAGTGCAGAATCTCCTTATCGGTGGGATTCTTTTTATAGGAAAACGCGATGCGATCCGGGTAGCGATTCGCTACGTTCTCGGTCATTTCTCGAAGGTTGGAAAACTTAGTGGTCTCGTAAAGAGGGTAATTCTTTTTTCTGTTTTTAAAAGCCATTGTCTTCAATTCCTTTCTTTGTGGCATATGCTTACAGTCGCTCTTATTTTAGCATTTTGTCTCCTTTTTGTCAAGTCCACTTTGCAGGGCGCACGCTCTCCCGCACAGAGAGAGTCACTCTCCCGAAAGGAGAGTTTCAAAAATCAGGCCGATTTCGCAAACAAAAGTGTTAAAAAAGCGCCCCATGGAAGGAAAACGGGACTTGACAAACCGCAGACGTGATGTTATACTTTATAAAAGTATATGAAAGGGAGAGGATCGAATGACGGCAAATTTTGATTTTTCAAAAAAGCAAGAGGTGCTTTGCATCTGTGATTTCGGCGCTGTGGGAGACGCAAAAACGCTCTGCACGGCGGCCATTCAGCAAGCGATTGATCTCTGCCCTGCGGGCGGCGAGGTGCTGATCCCCGAGGGAAGCTTCGTTTCGGGCGCGCTCTTCCTAAAAAGCAAAATGACACTTCGGCTCGCAAAGGGCGCAAGACTTCTTGCCAGCACGGACACGAAGGATTTTCCCCTGATGACCTACCGCTACGAGGGGCGCGAGCAGCTTTGCTACGCGAGCCTTATCAACACAAGCGGCGCGCCGATGGAGGACATTACCATCGCAGGCGATGGAACGATCCACGGCGGAGGTATGCCGCTTTACACAGCGGAGCGCGCCGAAAATCTCGGCAAACGCGGCAGAGCCGTTTGCATTCGCAATACGAACGGGTTGACCATTCGCGGCGTTACGATCCGACAGTCCCCTGCCTGGTGCTTGCATTTGATCTACTGCGAGGACATTAGGATCGAGGATGTGAAGGTTTTCACAAAATACGACGAGGACGGATCGCTCTGCGATATGTTCAACGGCGACGGAATTGATATCGATTCCTGCGCTCGCGTGCAGATCAGAGACTGCCTGATCGGAAGCGAGGATGATTGCATTGCGATCAAGAGCGGCCGCGACGTGGAGGGACGGAGAGCCGGAATCCCGTCTAAAGATATTTTAATTGAAAATTGCAGATTTATCAGCGGCTTCGGCGTTGCCATCGGAAGCGAAATGAGCGGCGGCGTTGAAAACGTGACGGTGCGGGATTGCGTTTTTGAAAACACCTTCAGCGTTGCGAGTATTAAGCCCATTCGCCCGCGCGGCGGCTATGTGAGAAACATCACGTACGAGCGCTGTACGCACAAAAATATGAGCCTTGAGCACGAGGATTGCCTTTGGTACAGAGGCGCGATCTACATGGATGCGTTTTACGCGCAGGAGGAGTTTGATCCCGACACGCACCGCCCGATCGACGAAAAAACGCCGACTGTGGAAAATATCGCTTTCAAAGATATTGATTCCGAAACGATTGCGGGGCGCGGCGTTTTCCTCGTGGGTGCGCCCGAATGCCCCTTCAAGGGTGTTCGATTCGAAAACGTGCGCGTAAAGGGGATCAAAGAGCCTCTGATCAAAAATCTCTCGGATGCCGTGATGATCCACACGGAATTCAACACTTAAAACACCGAAAGGAGATGGGGATATGCTGCCTGATGCATTCAGAAAACGCATGGAAGCCCTGCTCGGCGAGGAGGCGGCGGCCTTTTTTGCCGCAATGGAAAAGCCGCCCGTGCGTGCGCTTCGCATCAACCGAATCAAAGCGCAAAACGCCTCAGCAGAGGAAATATGCCCCTTCCCTATCACGCCACTCTCCTATGATGCGGACGGATATATTTTTGCCGAGGATCACGTTGGTCATACGCCCGCGCATCACGGCGGCGCCATTTACGTGCAGGATCCCGGAGCGATGAGCGCGATTGCGGCGCTTCCGCTGAAAAAAGGGATGCGCGCCGCAGATCTTTGCGCAGCACCCGGCGGAAAAACCGCGCAGATCGCGGCGGCCATCGGCGAGGAGGGCTTGCTTTTTTCCAACGAATACGTTTCTTCAAGAGCGAAAATCCTCGTTGGCAATCTGGAGCGCCTCGGCGTTACGAATGCAACCGTTACCTCCACCGACACGGCGGACTACAAAAAATGGTTTTCCGCATATTTTGATGCGGTGGTTGTGGACGCGCCCTGCTCGGGTGAGGGTATGTTTCGCAAAAACGAGCTGGCGATCTCGGAATGGAGCGAGGAAAACGTGCTTCATTGCGCAGAAAGGCAAAAGGAAATTCTTGAAAATGCATCCGGCCTCGTGGCAAACGGCGGCTATCTTCTCTATTCCACCTGCACCTTCTCGCTTGAGGAAAACGAAGAGACCGTTCTTTGGTTTCTCCGCTCACATCCCGACTATGAATTGATTCCGACAAACGAAGCGATCCATGCCGTTACGAAGGAGGGCGTAAGCCTTGCGGGCGCGGAGGATATTCCTCTGAAATTCTGCAGAAGATTTTATCCGCATATTGCGGACGGAGAAGGTCAATTTGTTGCTCTTATGCAAAGAAAAACGAGCGATTTGCCAACTATACGTTACAAAGATGCATCTATTGCTCTCTCAAAAGAGGAGGCAAGAACCGCAGACAGCTTTATAAAATCCACCTTGGAAATTCCGAAAAACATGCAGATCCGCCGCATCGGCGATCGGCTTGCGATCCTAAAGGAGGACGCCCCCGTGCCACCGCGCGCGGTGTTTTCCTGCGGCGTTTGCCTCGGGCAGATCGAGAAGGGGCGGCTGATTCCGCATCATCAGCTTTTCTCTGCCATGGGACATCGATTTTTCCGAAAGGCGGCGCTTTCCCATGAGGATGCGATGCGCTATCTTCACGGCGAGGAGCTGGAGGCGGAGGGCGAAAACGGCTACACGGCGGTCTTCTTCGGCCCGATCTGCCTCGGCGGCGCAAAAACGGCAAACGGCCGCCTGAAGAACCACTACCCCAAGGGACTTCGCAACCCTTAACACTATTTTGATTTCAAATAAAAATTATATAAATTTAGGAGAAAACCATGGAAAACAAGATTTTAGCAACCGTTAACGGCACCCCCATCACCGATGCGGAGGTTAGCGCATTCCTGCGCGGCATGGGCCAGCAGGGCCAGGCCTACAACAATCCCGAGGGACGCAAGGCCATTCTGCAGGAGCTCGTTGCACAGAAGCTTCTGCTTCTTGACGCACAGAAGAACCTTCTCGAGGCTGAGCCTGCATTCAAGGAGCAGCTCAAGAAGGCAAAGGAGAGCCTGCTTGCAAACTACGCGCTTGAAAAGGTGATCACCGGCGTTCGTATTACGGACAAGGAGATCGAGGACTACTATAACGAGAATCAGGACAAGTTCGTTTCTCCCGCAACCGTGAACGCAAGCCATATTCTCGTGGATTCCGAGGAGAAGGCAAAGGAGATCTATGAGAAGATCGAGAAGGGCGAGATGAGCTTTGAGGATGCGGCGAAGGAATATTCCTCCTGCCCCTCCAAGGACAACGGCGGCTCTCTCGGTGATTTCGGCAAGGGCCAGATGGTACCCGAATTTGACGCGGCTGTTTTCGAAATGGGAGTTGGCGAGGGGACGAAGGAGCCCGTGCAGACGCAGTTTGGCTACCACCTCATCCGTCTCAACAGCAAGAAAGAGGGCGAGACCATGCCTCTTGATTCCATCAAGGAAAGACTCGGCCAGCAGCTTCTCGGACAGAAGCAGCAGAAGGCATACGAGAGCCGCATCAATCAGCTGAAGATCCTCTACCCCGTTGACATCGCACTGTAATGAACGAGCTTGAGCTTCTGGAAGGAAGACTCTCGGAGCTCTGCCAAAAGAGCTTTGAGCGCGACGTCTTTACCTTCTCCGATTTTCTCGGACTGATGGAGCAAACCGTTCTCAAAAAAGCAACCAAGGGCTTCCCCGCATCACACGTTACCCTTTTTGGGGGCGCAGAAGGATGCGAGCGCGTGATGGCGCGCTTCGGCAATCCGGACGCGCTGGGATGGGAGGAGCCCTTCCCTATCGTTTGCTTGAAGATTGCTCCGAAGTCACAAAAATTTGCCGATGATCTGACACACAGAGATTTTCTCGGCGCGCTGATGCATCTCGGCTTTCGCCGCGAAATGCTGGGGGATATTGCTATTTTCGAAAACGTTGGCTACCTTTTTGCCGAGGAGAAGATGGCAGAGCATATTCTCGCCTC
>JAZQWS010000210.1:0-7083 GCA_045632465.1 Eubacteriales bacterium | reverse complement strand
GACGTGAACGCGCAGTATTCCTCTCGCCGCGGCCCGCGCCTCTTCTATCTCTGGGGACACGCCTTTGAGTTTGACCGCGATAACAGCTGGGATCTTCTCGATCAAATCTGCGACCGCCTGAGCGGACACGAGGACGTTTGGTACGCAACGAATATGGAGGTCTATGAATATATCATGGCCTACAGATCCCTCGTTTACAGCGCGGATAACTCCATGGTTTACAACCCGACTCTGAAAACAATTTGGTTTGACAGAGACGGAAGGCTCTATAAGATCGAGCCCGGAGAAACGATAAAAACAGATGTGCATTGACAACAATTATTTGCAAAACGAGGTTTTTATGAAAAACAATTTCGGAGCGGAAAATTATACGGATTTCATTCCGCATCCCGTGGACGAAAAGCATCCCGAATACCGCGCGCTTTACGATAAAGCCTTTGCGCTTGCCTACGCGCATATCCGCGACATCCCCGGAATGCCGCAAACACCATATATGGACGAGGCCTTCTGCGACACGCAGATCTGGATTTGGGATACCTGCTTTATGTCGCTCTTTTGTAAATACGGGCGCGAGGTATTCCCCGGGGTTGAATCCTTGAAGAATTTCTATGACGTGCTGTACGGCGAGGGGCGGCTTGCCACCGTGATTCCTACCGAGCGCGAGCCGGATTTCACCGAGGCTGTGGCAGGCGTACCTTACGAGGTTGTGATCCACATTGCGGACAATCCGCCGCTTTTTGCCTGGGCGGAATACGAAAACGCGAAATTTTCAGGGAATACCGAGCGTATCCGCGATCTGCTTTACGAAAAGCAATATCTGCAAAAGCATTACGATTGGATCGAAAATCTCTCTGCGCCCGAGAAGCCGCGCGGTGTTTTTCACGAAACCTGCCTGATGGCAGAGCCCTGCGGCTATCGCTGGGAGGGCGGCCGCTCCGGCATGGATAACACGCCGCGCGGAAGGCTCGGAGAGCATGCGATTGGTCAGCGGCCGAACAACCCCGATATGCTTTGGCTGGATGCCATTTGCCAGCAGGCGCTCTCGGCCGAGAAGATCGCATCCCTCTTTTCGATTTTGGGAGATAAGGAAAACACCGCGCTCTGGCAGGCGCGCTATGAAGCGAAAAAGGAGATCGTTTCCTCGCTTTATTGGGATGAGGCGGACGGATTTTATTACGATATTGATCGCCGCAATCATCATTTTTATAAGGTGAAAACGATGGCAAGCTTCTGGTCGATGACCGCCGCCATCCCCACCGAGGCGCAGGCAAAGCGCTTGGCGGCTTATCTTTCAGATGACGCACATTTCGGCGGCCGCGTTCCCTTTGCCGCGCTCTCGCGCAGCGATGCGGATTTCCATGCGGACGGGCAGTATTGGCGCGGTGGCGTTTGGCTTCCAACGGCGTATGCCGCGCTCGTAGGTCTGAAGCGTTACGGATTTTTCGCCGAGGCAAGGGAGGCAACGAAGAAGCTTCTCTCGCATATGTACGAAACCTATCAGCGCTTCGAGCCGCACACGATCTGGGAGTGCTATGCCCCCGATTTCTATACGCCCGCCTATATCGAAACGGGCGAGAAAAAGCACGCGCGGCCCGATTTTTGCGGCTGGTCTGCGCTTGGGCCAATCTCCGCTTATATTGAATTCGTTCTCGGATTTCACACCGTGGATGCCTTTGAGAAAAAGGTGCTTTGGGAGAAGCCCGAGGGCAAAGAGAGAATTGGAATTGAAAATCTTCGCTTTGGCGGCATCGTGACGGATATTGTTGCAGAGGGGGATCGTTGCCGCGTAAAATCAAACGCGCCGTATACGCTTGAAATCTGCGGAAAAGAATACAAAATCACCACAGGCGAGAATGAATTCTCTATTTAAACAAACAATTATTTAAAAAAATACAAAAAACCGTGCGCATCCGAAGAAAATAAGGATGCGCACGGTTTTTAAAAATCAGATATCGAAAACCTCGTTTTTGCCGGGGCTCTTCGTTTTGTCGGCTTGATATGCCTCGCAGAAGAAGGCATAGTGATCAAAATAGGTATGGATATCGCGGTAGGATTTTCCGAAGGAGATGCGCGCATGGTTATAAAGCTCGGTTGCCTTTTCCAGCTCGCCTCTTGCCTTGGCGGCCATCCAATCCGCAACCATATCGCAAAGCTCCGCATGGCGCAGAAGCAAACGCACGGCCACGGTCTGCGCACGCTTGGGATAGTTGAGATGCTCCTCGATGAGGGCGCGCCCTTCCTTGGTGATCTCGCGGATGGAGGCGATTTTTTCAGCCTGCGCGGGATCGTAATGCACGTTCTTTCTGCGTCTTGCGCAGTCGCGGGAGAAGAAATCGTAGGGAAGCGCCTCATTGATGCGATGGAGATAATCGTAAAACTTCTTCCAATCCTCGCCGTAAGCATGGAAATAGTAGTCCTCAACGATCTCATCGTAGGTGAGAGATCCGTCGTAAAGCGAGCGTGCGTAGGTATAGAAAACGAGTCCGTTCGGGAAGAAGGGACGCACGGAGGCATCCTCGATCACGCCGTCGATGCCGTTTTCCTTATAGATATGCACGTCGTCATAAACGCGGCGAGACATTTCAAGGCCCGTGAGATCGTAAATCAAATGGCGCCAGAAATGATATTCAAAGGCGAGGCAAGGGCCTTGCCAGCTCTTTTTCCAGGTGTCGAGATAATCAAAGCTCTCGGCAAAGGTGGAGGGGAAGGAATTTTTGTTGCGCGCGTAGGGGCGGAGCTTGGTGTGACCTCTGCCCTCGGGCATGGAAAACGCATAGCTGCGGAAGATCGGGGCAAAAAGGAGCGTGAAGCGGCCGGGATTTTTGATCACCTCGGTTTCGGGGCCCCAGGTGGTGTCTACGTAGGAGATAAAGGCGATGCGCGCATCGCTTCCGATCTCGGTCAGCTTTTCGTCGATCTCGTTGAGAAGCATCACGTAGAAGTCGGCGGGAAGCTTCTTTTGGCACTCTTCGCACTCGCAATAGTTGTTCGATCCGTCTGCCAGCCAAACGTGCAGATAGTCCACGTTCTGATGCTCCGTCACGTAGGTGCGAACGTATTCCGCCACCTTGGTGCGCGCCTCGGGATTCGACATACAGAAGTTGGTGCAGAGGGGCGTGTTAAGATAAAGACCTCGCTTGCCGTCACGCATGGCAACGAATTTAAGGCTCTCCTCGGGAATCATATCGTCGGTGTATTTTGCCACGTCGGCGGCGGTTTTGATGCCGAAGGGCTCGGAGGTGAAGCCGTGTCCCATATCGTGGAATTGCAGGCCGCGCTTTTCGATCTCGGCCTCCAGCTGGCGCTTCCACTGCAGAACCTGGGCGGTGGAAAGCTTTTCGGGAATCACGTTTTCGGTGTTGTAGGGGTTTTCATAATCGTGCTTATAGTAGGAGAGAGGAATCGGGAATTCGATCATGAAAACGTTCATGCCAACCTTCGGCAGATAGTCGATGAAGGTAACGAGATCGGTCTGATTGCAGCCGCCCTCGGTGGCGTAGCCACGATAGCGCTGGAAGGCCATATGGCGATATTTCACGGGGCGAACGGCCTGCATCGGGATCAGCTCTCCGTCGATGCCGGGAAAGAGGAAGCGGCATCCCTGCTGTCTGAGATATTCGTAAACCGCCAAAAGAACGGCGCGCGGATTGTCACCCGCGATGATGCCGCCCTCTTCGGTGGTATCCAAATACATAATATCGTCAAGAGCGGTGTCCTTTGCATCCGACGTGTCAAGCGAAAGATCCTGCATCAGGCCAAGCACGAAGCCATCTCTCGCCTCGGGCGCGTAGGAGATCGGAACGCTGCCACAGTCGGGCATCATCATGCGCAGATATTTTTTCAACTCCTCTGCCGCGAAGTCCACCACGGGAGAAGAGGATATTTTATGAATTTTCAGCATAAGAAGCTCCTTTGCTATGCATTTTAGAACTAACTAAAGTATACACTTTTTGAGACTTTTTGTCAATATAAAAGCCGCATTCACCGCCATAACAAATTCCATAACTTTTTGAAAAAAAGTAAGGTGGGAGGATTGGCAGACGGAGGGTTTTCGAAGTTTTGCAGGGGATAAAAAACAATGCGGCAGGGGTTTATCCTGTCGCATTGAAAGTGCCGATTTAATATTGGGTTGCATTAAGGATTCGAACGCAAACATCTTTGGCAGCATCAAGCAAATACCGTGAAGAATGCAAATCCGTACGGTGGAATATCCTCGTTCAGAATGACACGGTTCTCCTCCAGAGATCCCTGACAATGATAGAAATCAATGTTGGTATATGCATGATCCAGCACAATGACCGGCGAAATCACCTCGTCTGCAAACGGATTCCATATACCAACGGCCATAGAGCGGTCATCCTTTTTGCAAATCATGTATAACTGCGGATGCCCCTTGCAAACCGCAGGAAGGGGATGCCCTTGCAGTCGCTCGGCGGCATCGATCAGCTGGGTCTGTCGGTAATAATGCCGAAACAGTCCCTTGTTCCAACCGCTTTTCACGCGAGCGGTGTGTGAAACAAATGCGTATACGGTGAAGCGCTGATGCTTCGCGTTTTCATAATAGTAGCAAGCCGGAAAGCGCGGCATCTCCTTCGGATCTTCATCCACAACGCCAAGCCCGGGGGCTCCGATCAGAAATTCGGAGAGCACCTCTGCACCCTCAGCGAGAGAGAATTGATAGAATAGTCCCTTGTCATCAAGAGAACAGGAAACAATGTCGTGCTCCTTACAAAAATACTCGGCGCAGGGTGCGGGAGCAGGATTTGCCTGCGTAAATCCTACGTCAACGCCTTTTTGATGCAGGATCCATGCGGCGCCGGCATCTAAGATGACGCCGCGAGCAAGCACCTCTTCGGTCAGAAAATGTGCGCTTTCCCCGAAAACGATAGATGCGCTGTTCGGATCATTGTAAGCGGTTGGGATAGAGTTGTCTACACAAATCTCTTGTGCCATTGTTGGCAAATGGCCGTTGGCGCGCAAAATATTCGGCGTTAAAAATTCCCCAAAGGTTGTCTTTTCTACCGTCATCATGGATTCAAAGACGTTTAATCCGATGCTCCGTTTGCCCTCAAAACGTCGCTTGATCTCTTCATAATGGGCGGCGTTGCGGGTATGTCTGTTTACGTATCCCGTTTCATAGCTTGCACGAGAGTTGTAATCCAGCATATATTTTAAAATGCCATCTAAATTTCCATCTGCGCGAAGGGACATATCATAATGCTCCAAGAAATTTGCAGGCACCCAATGCCGAGGGCGAGGATAGGTGTCACCTTCTGCGATGATTTCAATGGAAGGATTGTACTGCTTGCACCAATTTGCCTGCAAACGGATCGCTTCCATGTTTGTCGAAAAGGAGGCGGCATTTTTCCAATAGGGAGCACCGGTCAGGCGAATAAAGGGGCGCTTATCTCCGGCAATGATCGAGGCAAGCTCGGGAAGAGCAATTCCCTCCAAGGTGTATGAAGAGCTGTTTGCGGATAGTCCGATGCGGACGCTTGGGTATTCTGCATGAATTTCGCGCTCGATCTTTGCCGCAAAATCAGCCAGCGTTTTCCGCAGAGCCATTTGCCACATGGAACGGACGTCATTTTCTCCTCCCTCATACAGTGCCTGCTTCAGTTCATCGAATGAAATATCTCTTCCGAGCAACCGGCGGTATAGCTCCATATGCTTTGGGCATGCACAGCCGAACTCAAAGCCTTTTCCGCCCGAGATCGTAAAATCATCCTCAAACAAAACAAAATTCACGCCCGTTGAGCAAAGTGCCTTCAAGGTTCGAACAAAGTCATCCGTGAAATTCTGATCCAGGGGACAGTATGCATAGAGAAGATTTCCATTCAATTGCTTGATACGGGTATAGACCGCATCGGCATCGTGATCGTGCACGAATTTTACAGCGGTTCCACCGTATCCAACGGTAGGAACGAGCCATGCGTGGACAAGAATTCCATGCAGCTCAAAAAAAGATTTGTTTTCTGAAAAGAGTGCAATTTGTTGCTCTAAACACTTCGGAGAGCGCAACACGCGAGGAAAGGTAAGTAAAATTTCACTAACATTGGCCGCACGAAGCTGTTCTACAAGCAGCTGCAGCTCAGATTTTGAAAATTTTTTGTTGAAAATGGGAATCAGAACACGGTATGCATCGGAAATCGTTTCGATATCTTCTAAGGAATGCATTTTTGTCATTTTTACCACCGCCTTTCTGTGATTAGTATATCAATTCCTTCATTTGATTTTTTGAGGTAGGAATTGATTGAATTCGCTACGCTCATTATAGCATAAAATCGGGGAGATTGCAAGGCGTTTGTGCGAAATCACGCCGTAGGCGTGTATATCATCAATGCGGCAGGGGTTTATCCTGCCGCATTGAAAGTGCCGATTTAATTGTGTGTCTTGGCAAAAAGAAGCTGTGAAAGCATAAAAAGCGCGCAAACGGCGGTGATATAAATTCCGAAGCCGTTGCTGATAAAGGGAAGCATAACAGCCGATGACACGAGCAGACCGATGCTTTCTTTTAAAAAAGGGCGTGCTCTTTTGATGAGGGAGAGAAGGCCGAGCGCACCGGCGGCCATTGCGATCAAAAGCTTTAAGAAAAGCTGAAGAAGGGCAAAGAATTCATTTTCATACAAATTGAAATCCAGCGTGACAAGGAGCGTTGCTTCGATGACGAAAAAAACGAGAGCCACGAGCGCCACGATCGCGCCGGAAAACAGGCGAAGCGCAAGGTTGAATCTTTTCATTTGAAGTTCCTCCCTATGATAGCATCCGCAAGCTCTGCGGTGATGAAATCGCACACGAGAACGCCGAGCGGCCCATTTGCAGATCCTTCGGACATTGCTTTCTGCGTATCACGATTGATGTCATGCGCAGGAAGTCCCGCATAGATGGGCGGGAATCCGGATGCAAGATAACAGCTTGTATAATTCAGAACGAGCGCGTGCGTTTCTTCCATCGCCACCGCATACGTTTTATGTATATCGGCTATTTTCTCTTCTGTGCTCGATACACAGTAATTATCCTGCACGTAAATATCGCCCAGAGCAAACGCCGCATCGTCCTCCCAGCCGGCATAGCAGGGAAGTC
>JAZQWS010000209.1:0-24663 GCA_045632465.1 Eubacteriales bacterium | reverse complement strand
CTGATCCACGATCTTTTCACCTTCTGGGGTGAAAACGGAGCGATCACCTCTGCCGAAATTTACGGCAACCGCTTCGGCAAATGCGGCGTTTACGGCATTTCTGCCCAAACCTGCCGCCCGCAGGGAGCGAACCGCATCCACGGGCGCATCGAGATCTACGACAACGATTTTGAAATGCCGAAATCCAAGGCTCTGCAAATTGAAGCGTGCAGAAATCTCATAGAGAGGAACAACCGCTTCGGCGTAAAATGAGAGAAAAAATATGATTAAAATAGAAAGTAAAGCCACAAAAACACGTAAAAACTTCTGGAATCAATGTCTTTTCCATCCCACCGATGCCGTGGAGGATGCATGGGGCAGACGAATTTTGGATCGCATTTCAAAGGACAAGGCGATCGACACCGTTCGTATCTACACCATGTTTGAGGACATCGTTTATATCGGGGAAGATGGCGAGCTCTGCTATGATTTCCGCGTGAGCGACCTGCGCCTTGATTACATGGTGGAAAAGGGCTTCAACCTGCTTCTGGCCTACGGCGGCATGCCCGATTGCATCGCCGCGAGCGTGCAGAATAAAACCAGCGTTTCCAAAAACAAAACGCGCTACAAGGGAAAAATGTGGAACAGCGCACCTCCGAAGGACTACGCCGTCTGGGAGGAGATCTGCTACGTTTATACGAAGCACATCGTTGAGCGCTACGGCATGGAGCGAGTGAAAAACTGGCGGATGCAATGCTTCAATGAGCCGGATATTGCGCAGTTCTTCCTTTCCGAATATCCGAACAGCGAGGAGAACGCGGAAAAATACCGCCTTCCCGCCTATTGCAAGCTTTATGCTTCCTTTGAGAAGGGCATTCGCCGCGTTTCGGATGAGATCATGATCGGCGGCCCCGCCCTCGCAGTTTTCAGAAACTTTCTCGGCGGATTTTTGGATTTCGTCAAGGAAAACGGCTTGAAGCTCGATTTCATTTCCGTGCATAACTACGGAACGGCACCCGAATGGCTGAACGACGGAAGCGTTCCCTTCACCGTGACGAACAATCTGAAAAAGCATCGGGGTTACGTGGAAACCGTCAAGGCGCACGGCTTTGATCACATCCCCCTCCTTGTAGACGAATGGGGTATGGCGAGTGCGGGCTTCAAAAATTTAGAGGAATGCCCGCAGCTGATCGTTCGCGAAACCGAGATTTTCTCAGCCTATTTTGCAAAGCTCATCCGCGAATTCGCCTATTCGGATTACCGTCTGGATATGTTCTGCATCTGCCTCTCCGGCCAGCATGAGATGACCGAGGATTTCACGGGCTTCCGCAATTTCTTCACCTTGAATTTCATCGCCAAGCCGATCTACAACGCTTATATCCTCGCCTCCCATCTCGGAACGGCGCTTCTCGGAACGGCGGTTGAAAACGAGAATATCCACACGGTGGCAACGAGGAAGGAAAACGGCGATCTCGCCGTGCTTCTCTCCTATTCCTCCGAGCATTTTTCGGAGGATCTGCCCGAGGTAGAGGAAGCCATTTTGTTTGAGGAAAGCATCGCGGCGAAGTCTGTAACGGTGTACTGTATCGACCGTGAGCACACAAATCCTTATCGCCTCTATCAGCGCCTCGGCATTCAAAATCCGCCCTCGGATGAGGAGCTTCGCCTCTTGCGCGAGGAGGGCAAGCTCAAGCCCCTTTATAAACAGAGCGGTAAAACGCCCCTGCATCTTAAGCTCACCGCCAATTGCACCTATCTCATTTTGGCAGAATAAACCCCCCCGAGTGGTGTCTGCCATAGAGCAATATACTCGAACCGACAGAAAAAAGGACAGAGAGTGTTTTACATTCTCTGTCCTTTTTTCTTGACAAGCACTGCATTTGTGGACGCAAAAGCTATTTTCAGTTACAAGTTATGAGGTTCGCTTACGCTCGCCGTTATGGGTTTGCTCTGCAAACGTTATGATATGATTGCCTTGCTAACTTCAAGCTGCACCAAAGGTGCATCATAACTTGCCGAAGGCAATCATAACTCTAAACTCGCCGGAGGCGATCATAGCTGGCGCACCTGCGATAAAGCATGTGCGCCGACGGGGGATTTTTTTATCGAATGCGAACGATTTTTGCATCCGTTCTTTCGATCTTATAGTTTTTGAATTCGCCCTTTTCTTCGTAGAGCGACAGGATGCCGCCCTCGCAGGCGATGGGCTCGTTTCCATTTTTCACGCTGAAGTAAACGGGATGCTTTTTATCAAAGGGATCGATCGCGTCTGCCTTCGTGAAGTCGAGAATGATTTCGTCACCCGCAAATTTCACCTGCGTGTGCTCCTTATAGAGCTGCTGATGATGCGCAAACTCGATGTCCTTTGACATAACGATGCCGAAAACCTCGGATTGGCGGCGGAAGAAGTCCTTCCAGTCCTCAAGGTATTCGAGATTCTTCTTTGGATCGAGGCGCAGAAAATGCACCCAATGTCCCATCACGATGCCCGCGGTTTCGGGGGTACGGAGGGGGAGGGTTTTGGGATCGAGATCGTAGTTATTCCAGGGGGCAAGCTCGCTGTTTGCAAGCGGCGTTGTGAGAACGCCCGAGCGGAGCGCAACGGTTTTAAAGGCGTGGTTATGCCAGTATTTGATGCCGTAGCTGCTCAAAATGCTCGCAAAGGTGTCGATCGAATCATAGTCATCAAAGTCGCCCGGCTCAACGAAGTGGCGAATCTTCTGCTGAAAGCCCCAATCGCGGTATATCTCCATAAAGGTATCGATGTGCTTGCGGATCATGGATTCGGGCGCGAGATAGTTTTTCGCCTCGGGACGGTCACCCTCCGGGATATAGTATTCGCGGCCGCCTATGTATTTTCCGTTTTCGTCCCACATTTCGTGCAGAAGTCCGTGCAGACCGATCTCAAAATACTCGCAGGAATTCACGTAGTCGCGGATCTTTTCGGCTTCTTCTACGTTGAGAAAAAGAGAGGCGTCCCAGTTTTTGCCGTATTTGCTCGCGCGGGGAACGTCGCGCAGGAGGTTGTGCCTATCCCATTCGCCAAGAATAAATGTCGTTCCGAAGCGCATGCCAACGGCGCGGCCGATGGTTTCAACCGTGATATAGTCCTCCAGGCAATGTCTTCTCGGGATGCCGGTGCGGGAGGGATCGTTTGTTTCGCGTCCGTCCGTACCCTCCATCCATCCGAGGTCATCCATGCAAAACTGAAATGCGGTAGAAATCACAAAATTCTGTGCGTTCATTTTTTTCTCCTTTACAGCTGAAAAATTTTTAGCGGTAAGCAAGTCCGATAGCAACGTCATCCAGGGGGAGAATCATGGTTTCGCAGGTGGCGCAAAGCGCGCCAAGGTTTGGAAAATCAGCAAAGCCGCCGCCCGACATTTTCATCACCGCCTCGGCCAAAACGTAATCACCGAGGAAAGAAGAGGGCGTGCCGTAAGGGTGCGTGGGCGTCAGGTCGATGCCATCCTTTTCCAGGTGCGCCATCATAAATTCAATCTCCGGCGTTCCCTTTTGGAATGGAGGAGGCGGAGTTAAAAAGCGGCGGCGCACGCGAGAGGCCATCACGGGATTGGGCTGGCTCTGAATATCAACGCCGATCTCTTTATGCGCCTCGCTCATCGCAACGGCAACGAGCATTTTGTCATGCGAAACCGAGATGGCAGGGCCGCCCTCGAGATAAGGCTTGCCGCGATCCGAGAAAAGAACCTGGGGCAGCGGCTCGCCCTTCAGTTTTTTATAAAGTGCATCCGTGATGAGAAAATACATCAGGCGATTTGCGCGATGCTCCGCGCGTTTTGCCTCCAAAACGCGGTTTTTTGCCGACTCGCAAAGACCGTTCAAATGATAAGAAAAGGTCTCCGCATTCATAAGCGCGCGGCAGTCGCCATAAACAACTTGTATCATTTTTTCTTTTGCTCCAAAGGTAGATGAAAACAATTAAAAAGTCGATAATATAAACAATTCTTTACATATCCATGATAATCGGAAGGATCATGGGCTTTCTTTTCGTTTTCTTGAAGATAAATTTTGCGAGATCGTCGCGGATCTTGGTTTTGATCTCTGTGAAATCGTACATGCCGCGGCGCAGGCAGCTATCCAGCGTATCTTGCGCAAGGCGGCGCGAGAGCGTCATCAGCTCCTCGGATTCCTTTACGTAAACAAAGCCGCGCGAAACGATATCCGGGCCGGAGACGATCATGCTGTCTGCAAGGTTGACCGTTGCAACCACAACCACCAGGCCGTCCTCCGAGAGATGCTTTCTGTCACGAAGCACCACGCTTCCGATATCACCAACGCCCGCGCCGTCCACGAGAACAACGCCGGAGGAAACGCTTTCCGCAAAGGCGGCCTTTTCCTCGGTGATCTTCAGCACCTTTCCGATATCCGGAATAAAGATATTGGAGGGCGGAATGCCCATAAATTCGCCGATCTCCTTGCCGGCATAGAGGTGTCTTGCCTCTCCGTGGATCGGCATGTAATATTCGGGGCGCAGAAGCGCCATCAAGAGCTTTATCTCCTCGCGGCAGGCATGGCCCGAAACGTGAACGTCCTCCACCGCATCGTTTACTACCTTAACGCCGCCGTGCACCAAAGCATTCACGATCTTGCCAATCAGCTTTTCGTTTCCGGGGATGGCGTGCGCCGAGAGGATAACAACGTCGCTCGAAGAAAGCTTCACTTCCTTATGCTCCGAGAAGGCAATGCGATAAAGTGCAGACATCGGCTCGCCCTGGCTACCCGTGGTGATCAGGGTAAGCTGCTCGGGCTTATAGCGCTTGATGTCCGAAATATCGATCAAAACGCCGTCCGGCAGATCCATGTATCCAAGCTCGGAGGCCGCGCCGATCACGTTGATCATGCTTCGGCCGAGGATGGCAACCTTTCTGCCGTGCTTATAGCTGGCGTTGATCACCTGCTGCACGCGATGTACGTTAGAGGAGAAGGTTGCGATAATAAGGCGGCGATCCTCGTATTGCTGAAAAATGCGCTCCAGCGAGCTTCCAACGGTGCGCTCCGAGGGGGTAAATCCGGATCTTTCCGCATTGGTGGATTCGCAGAGCAGAAGCTTAACGCCCTCTTTACCGAGCTGGCCGATGCGCGTCAAATCCATGATCTGTCCATCGATAGGCGAAACGTCAAGCTTAAAGTCGCCGCTGTGGTAAACGATGCCGAGCGGCGTGTGGATCGCGAGTGCGCAGGCATCCGCGATGGAATGGTTCACGTGGATGAATTCAACGCGCAAGCTTCCCGCCTGCACGGTATCCCCCGCCTCCACGGTGCGAAGCTCGGGGCGGAAGGGAAGCGCGTGCTCCTCAAGCTTTCCCTCAATGATGCCGAGAGAGAGGCGCGTGCCGTAGATCGGCGTGCGAAGTTGAGAAAGCACGTAAGGAATCGCGCCGATATGATCCTCATGTCCGTGCGTGATGAAAATACCGCGCACGCGGTTTGCATTTTGGATAAGATACGAAACGTCCGGGATCACGAGGTCGATGCCGGGCAGCTCCTCGTCCGGGAAGGCGAGACCGCAATCCACAACAACGATGTCGTTTTCATATTCGATCACCGTCATGTTTTTGCCAATCTCCATCAGGCCGCCAAGGCACATAACGCGCAAAGCACCGAGCGGCTTTTTCTCACCCTTCGTGCGGCGGTGGCTTTTTTCTCCTCTTGTGTGTGCAACGTATGTCGCCTGCGCGCGCGTTCTTTTTTCGGAGGCTTTTTCGGCCTTTTCCTGCGTGCGCACGGGTGCGAGAGAGGTGTTTTCCGTTTTATGGGTATGTCCCTTTTTTCCTACGCGCTTATGATGCGGTGCCTGCACCTTTTCCTTCGGTGCATCCGTCTTTGACATAGCCGCGCTTGTCTTTTTCTTTTTTGCGGGCTCTGCCGCCTTCTTCTCCTGCGCATGCGCTACGGGCGGATGTGCCTTTTTCTTTGCAGGGCGAGCGGGATGCGCTTCGTTTTTTCTTTCGTTTTTCTGTTCTTTCGTCAAATAATCAACTCCATTTCATGATAAAAAGTGAAGCCGAAAGGGGCTTCTTTGGTATTTCGGCAGAGCGAATTTTCGCCGCCGCACAAATCAAGCGGCCGGTAGCAAGCCGCAAAAAAAATTCTATATTCAATATAGCCATTCCCGCCTGCATTATGCAAGCAGATCGGTCTTTATTTTCAAACTCAAAGCTTTTTTGTCAACAAAACATTTCAATGCCTACTTTTATTTTCGTTTTGAAAGCGGCATTCGTAGGCGTGCGTTAGGGGCGGATTTCAAGGAAAAGCCGCCCCTTTTTGTAAATAAGTATTCTCAATTTTTCGCATTTCTTCAAAATGGGCGCAAAATAGGATGTCGGTCGAAATTTCTTTCTCCGACTATATTTTTAACTTTTACAAACTATAATTTACAAAAAAAGTTGTCTTTTTTATGTAAATTTTTTTATTTTCTTCCGAAAAGTCTGCCAAAGAGGCCCTTCTTTTCGGTTGCAGCCTCAGCGGCGGGAGCAGCCTCTGCTACGGGAGCGGGAGCAGCCTCTTCCTCAGCGGCAGGTGCTTCCTCAACTACAGGTGCGGGCGTCTCTTCAACTACGGGAGCTGCAGGTGCTTCTTCAACTGCGGGAGCAGCCTCTGCTACGGGAGCGGGAGCAACCTCTTCCTTAATGGCGGGCGCCTCTTCAACTGCGGGAGCAGCCTTCTTGGTGCCGAGAAGCTCGTTGCGGATATCCTCGTCTGCCATAGGAGCGAATGCAGGCTCTTCCTTCTTGGGCTCTTCCTTTACGGGAGCGGGCTCAGCCTTCACTGCGGGAGCGGCAGGCTTAGCGGCAACGGGAGCGGCATTCTCATCCTTGGGCTTTCTCTTTCTCTTCTTCTTCTCGGGGATAATTACCTCGTAGCTCTCGTCAAGCAGATCGTCGATCGAGATACCGAAGAGAAACTTGATTTCAAGAAGCTTGGAAACTTCGGGATAGGACTGACCGCATTCCCACTTGTAAACCGCCTGGCGGGAAACGCCAACCGCGCTTGCAAATTCATCCTGCGTGAGTCCTTTCAGCTTTCTGAGCTTAACGATTTTTTCTTTGAACGTCATGCGAAAAATCCTCTCTTTTTGTTTTTATATGCATTTTAGGGGAATCAAAAATAATATGTTTTTTTAATAGTGCGTGGCGTAGCTTGCGCCATGCAATCTCCAGCCGACGGATTCCTCGTTGATCAACTGAACGGTGAAATCTCTTTCGGAGGTGCTACCGTCAAGTCCCGTGGTTTTCACCTTGAGGCTAACGGTGTAGATCTCGTTTTCCACCTTGGAAACAAACATTCCGTCGTAGATATATTCCACGCTTTTCGTGTTTTCGTAAATGTTTCTTGCGGCGGTGTAAACCATAAGCGCATCCTCTGCGCCGGTGGCTTCATCCTTTGTCGAGGTATAATAGCGGGCATACGAAACGATGCCGGTATCGCCCACAACGTTGGTAAGACAGCTTCTCAAGATCCAATTATATCCCGTTTCGCTGAAAACCTCGCGGGTTTTCGTTTTCAGGGTTGCAAGATCCTTGATGCCGTAATTTTTTTCAAGCTCCGCGAGATATTCCTTATTCGCCGGAAGATATCCCTTGATATCCTCCTCGTTTTCGGGAAGCTCGTATCGGATGCCCTCGCCCCAATAAATTTCATTGAGGATCAAGCTCTTTTGAATCAGAGCCTCGGCGGCCGAAACCACCTCAGTCTCATCGTATTGCGGCGCGGGATCCTTGCAGGAGGTAAAAATCAGAGTTACAAGACACAGGCAGAGAAGAAGTGAAAGTATCTTACTCCTCATCGCCGTTTTCCTCGTTTTCCATCTCTTCCTCCTCGGCGGGAAGGTGCGCATCCTCCTTTTCGGGAGCATCTGCGATGCCCTCCTCCTCTTCAAGGAGAGAAACGTCTGCCGCCTCAGCCTCAGCGCTCTGCTTTTCAATCTCCTCCTCGCGCTCAAGACGCGCAAAGTTGATGATCGAGCTGCCCTCGGCAAGGCGCATTACGATAACGCCGGATGCGGTTCTGGAATAAACGTTGATACCCGAAACGGGGATACGAATGATCGTTCCCTGATCGGTGATCATCATAACGTCATCATCCTCGGAAACCGAGGCGATGGAGCAAAGCTTTCCGGATTTATCCGAAATCTTGTGGCAGGTAACGCCGTGGCCGCCGCGGTTCTTCATCTCGCGGAAGTCATCGTAAGGCGTTCTCTTACCGTAGCCGCCCTCGGTGATGGTCAGAAGATCCTTGCCCTCCTCAACCATCGCAACACCGACAACGTAATCCTCCTCGGAGAGTGTTATACCGCGAACGCCGCGCGCGGTTCTACCCATCGAACGAACGTTTTCCTCGCAGAAGCGAACGGCGTTACCCTCTCGGGTTGCCAGGATCAGGTTCTCGCCGCCCTTGGTGTGGCGAACGAAGAGAAGCTCATCCTCCTCGTCCAGGCGGATCGCGATCTTTCCGCCCTTTCTCTGATATGCAAAGTCGGTCAGAAGGGTTCTCTTGATAACACCCTTCTTGGTAACCATCGTCAGATATTCATTCTCAAAGAAGCCGTTCACGGAGATAACGGAGGTAACCTTCTCCTCCTTCTCCACGTCAAGAACGTTCACGATGCTCGTTCCCTTTGCGGTTCTGGAGGCCTCGGGAATGCGATATGCTTTCTTGCAGTAAACCTTTCCTTTATTGGTAAAGAAGAGAAGCAGGGAATGGCTGTTGGTAACGAGAATGCTCTCAACGAAATCCTCTTCCTTCGTGGTCATTCCGATGATGCCCTTTCCGCCGCGGTTCTGCGCGGTGTAGGTATCCGCTCTCTGGCGCTTGATATAGCCGGTGTTGGACATGGTGATAACGCAGGAGTGGCGCTCGATCAGATCCTCAAGATCGATCTCCTCGGTTGCCTCGATGATCTCGGTGCGGCGCTTATCGCCGAACTTGTTCATGATCTCGGTGAGCTCCTCCTTGAGGATATCCTTGATCTTTTCTTCGCTGGCAAGAATGCCCTTCAGCTCCTCGGTCAGCGCCGCGAGCTTTGCAAGGCGATCCTCCACCTTTTCTCTTTCAAGACCGGAAAGCTTACCGAGCGTCATTTCCACGATCGCCTGCGCCTGATCCTCGGAAAGAGCGAATCTCTCGATCAATGCGGTCTTGGCGGCGGGAATGCTCTCGCTTGCCTTGATGAGGGCGATCACCTCGTCGATATTGTCGATCGCGATCTTGTAGCCCTCGAGAATATGCATTTCGCGCAGGGCCTTATCCAGGTCAAACTGCGTTCTCTTAATGATAATGGATTTCTGGAATGCGATGTATTTGTCAAGGATCTGGCGGAGGGAAAGAATTTTCGGCTCGCCCCCGTCGATCACAAGCATATTCACCGAGCAGGTGTCCTGCAGCTGGGTGTATTTATAAAGCTGATTTAAGATAACCTCGCCGTTGGCATCCTTGCGGTATTCGATAACGATTCTCATGCCGCCGCGGCCGGATTCATCTCGGAGCGCGGTGATGCCCTCGATCTTCTTTTCCTTAACGAGATGGGCGATGGATTCCACGAGCATGGCCTTGTTTACCATGTAGGGGATCTCGGTGAAAACGATGCTCTTCTTCTCATCGTCTACCTTGCCTCTTGCGCGCACGTACACACGTCCCTTACCGGTCTCGTATGCGTCGCGGATGCCCTTCGTTCCGTAAATGATCGCGGCGGTCGGAAAATCCGGGCCGTGAATGATCTGCATAAGATCATCGGTCGTGCATTCGGGATTTTCGATGCGGAAGATCGTTCCCTCAATTACCTCGCGGAGGTTATGCGGAGGGATATTCGTTGCCATACCAACCGCGATACCCACCGAGCCGTTCACGAGAAGGTTCGGGAATCGCGAGGGAAGCACCTGCGGCTCATCTCTCGTGTTATCGAAGTTTCTGGTCATCGGAACAACCTTCTTTTCGATATCGCGCATCATGAGATCCGCAATTTTGCTCATTCTTGCCTCGGTATAACGGTATGCGGCCGCGCCGTCACCGTCAACGTTACCGAAGTTTCCGTGTCCCTCAACAAGCGGAACGCGGAGCGAGAAGTCCTGCGCCATACGAACCATCGACTGGTAAACGGCAGCGTCACCGTGCGGATGGTATCTACCAAGCACGTTACCAACCGTGGTAGCGGACTTGCGGAAGGGCTTATCGTAGGTCAGATGATCCTCATACATAGCGTAGAGGATTCTTCTCTGTCCGGGCTTCATACCGTCTCTGACGTCGGGCAGGGCACGGGAGGTGATAACGCTCATAGAATACTCTATAAAGGCGCTTTTCACTTCCTTTTCCATGTCCGCATCTTCAATTTTCTGAAGCGGAAATTCTATATCTTGGCTTTTATACGTATGTTCCATCGGAAGCATTTTCCTTTCTTATGCAAAGTATTGTTGTCAAAATCCGTTAAATATCCAGATTTTTAACGTACTTTGCATTCTTGGATATGAAGTCTCGGCGGGGCTCAACCATGTCTCCCATGAGAACGGAGAACATCTCGTCGCAGGCGATTGCATCGTTCACGGTTACCTGCAGAAGGGTTCTCTTCTCGGGATCCATCGTGGTTTCCCAAAGCTGCTCGGGGTCCATCTCACCAAGACCCTTATATCTCTCGGCCTCAACACCGTTCGGGCCAAGCTCTTCAAAATACTTATCTCTCTCCTCATCGCTGAAGGCATAGCGGATCGACTTACCCTTATGTACCTTGTAAAGCGGGGGCTGTGCAAGGTAAATATGTCCCTCCTCAATGAGAGGTCTCATGTGGCGGAAGAAGAAGGTCAGAAGAAGGATACGGATGTGCGCACCGTCTACGTCGGCATCGGCCATGATAATGATCTTGCCGTAGCGGAGCTTGGACATATCAAAGTCCTCTCCGATGCCGCATCCAAGCGCCTGAATGATCGGGATCAGCTGGGTGTTGGTGTAAACCTTGTCAAGTCTTGCCTTTTCAACGTTCAGCACCTTACCGCGCAGGGGAAGGATTGCCTGATAGCGGCTATCGCGTCCGTCCTTTGCGGAGCCTCCTGCGGAATCTCCCTCTACGAGATAAACCTCGGTGAGTCTCGCGTCTCTTTCCTGGCAGTCCGAAAGCTTGCCGGGCAGAGTGGAAACCTCAAGCACGTTCTTTCTTCTCGTCAGCTCTCTTGCCTTTCTCGCCGCCTCTCTTGCGCGGCTTGCGGCCATGGCCTTTTCAAGAACGATCTTTGCCGTCTGCGGATTTTCATCAAAATATTCGCAAAGCTTTGCGTAAACGATACCGTCAACAAGGGTTCGGATCTCGGAGTTACCGAGCTTCGCCTTCGTCTGGCTCTCAAACTGTGCGTCCGTCAGCTTAACGGAGATGATCGCAACAAGTCCCTCGCGCACGTCCTCTCCCGAAAGGGGATCGCCCTTGATGATGCCGCTCTTCTTTCCGTATTCGTTGATCGCCTTCGTAAGAGCGCTCTTGAAGCCGGTTTCATGCGTACCGCCCTCAATGGTGGACATGTTGTTGGCAAAGGAAACGATGGTTTCATTGTAGCTGTCGTTATACTGCATGGCAACCTCGGCGATCGAACCGTTCTTTTCGCCCTTCATGTAGATAACGTCCTCGTGGATCGGCGTTCCTCTCTTCTCGTTGTTCAAAAACTCAACGAAGGAAACGATACCGCCCTCGTAATGGAGAACCTCCTCGATGGGCTCTTCGCCGCGCGCGTCTACCATAATGATCTTAACGCCCGCATTCAGGAAGGATTGCTCTCTCATACGCTTCAGAAGCGTTTCATATTCAAAAACCGTTTCCTCAAAAATGGTGGGATCGGGCTTGAATCGAACGGTCAGACCGTGCTTATCTCCGCATTCACCTGCGCAAGCGAAGGGACGTGCCACAGCACCCTTTTCAAATCTTTCGGTATATTTCTTTCCGTCTCTGTGGTTTTCAACCTCCACCCATTCGGACAGAGCGTTTACAACCGAAGCACCAACGCCGTGCAGACCGCCCGCGATCTTGTAACCGCCGCCGCCAAACTTACCGCCCGCGTGCAAAACGGTGTAAACCACCTCAAGCGTGGGAATGCCGAGCTTTTCGTTCATACCGGAGGGAATACCGCGTCCGTCATCCTCAACGGTAACACTGTTATCTGCATTGAGAGTCACACGGATGCATCCGCATTCGCCGGCAAGAGCCTCGTCAATGGAGTTATCCACGATCTCATATACAAGATGGTGAAGTCCCTTGATAGAGGTCGTTCCTATATACATACCGGGGCGCTTACGCACCGCCTCGAGTCCTTCCAAAACCTGAATTTGACTATCACTGTATTCATGGTTTTCTTTGATGTTTTCCATTGATTTGAATCCTTTCGTTTTTTTACTTTTCTTCTCCTAAAGATGCAAGGCTGATCTGCGCTCTTTCCCTGAGTCCCGCAGGGGAAATGCGGGAGAGGCGGAGAGAAAAGGGAGAGGCATCGCCGTCTTCATTTTCAATTAAGATAAAGCTTCTCGGAAGATCTGTGTCCTCATATTCAACGAGCCCCTCCGCTTCCATTTGGTTAACAAACCTTTTGGTATGCGATGAAACCGTTGCACTGTCAAGATCAAAAATTCCGATGATGTTTTTTTGTTTTATGCTTTTTTTATTTCCTATATGTAAATACATATTGTCATTTTACCCGATTTATACTTCATTACTTGCATGAACCGTAAAGGTTCCGTCTGCCACGCGGATCATCTCCTCTGAGAAGGAGGCAATTTCCTTTTGCTCGCAGGAGGTGATGATGATCTGCCGATCCTTCTTCTGTGAAAGAAGGTAGGCGCGGCGCTTTTCATCCAATTCGCTCAGCACGTCGTCAAAAAGAAACACGGGATATTCACCGGAAAGCTCAAGGCAAACCTCGCCCTCCGCAAGCTTCAGAGCAAGCACAACGCTTCGCTGCTGCCCTTGCGAGGCAAAGGCTCTTGCGCGCCTTCCGTTGATAAGAATCTCCATATCGTCGCGGCCGATGCCGAAAAGAGTTCCCATATTGGAGATCTCTCTTTGCACGTCGCTGACGAAGAGATTGTAATAGGCTTCCTTGATCTTTTCAAGATCCTCGCCGTCATAATCAATGTCGCTCTTGTAAATGAGGGAAAGCTCCTCTTTGTCCTCGGATATTTCCTTCATCGTGATGCGCGCATGCTTTTGAAGCCGCTTTACGTAATCTCTGCGCTCAAGATAAATGGGCGCGGCGTATTCCGCCAGCGAGCGAGACCATGCGTAAAGCTCCTCCATATCCACGGCCATTCCCTTGCCAAGCATGCGCAATAGGCAGTTTCTCTGCTCCAAGGCGTGCTTGTAATTCGTGTAAGCCGAAAGATAATAGGGCTTGCATTGGCAGATCGCAACGTCAAGAAAGGCTCTTCGCTCCTCCGGCCCGTCCTTCACAAGCCCAAGGTGATCGGGGGTAAAGAGAACGGCGCGGAAGCTTCCTATCATTTCGGTCACGCGGTCGATCTTATAGCCGTTTTTCATTCTGCGGCGCTCGCCGCCGAAAACCGTGTATGAAAGAGATTGTTCTCCCATTTCGGTTTCAAAAACGATCTCGGTGCGAAATCCCTCGCATCCGAAGCGGATAAGATCATTTTCCTTCGCCTTGCGGAAGGATTTTCCTCTCGCAAAGAGGTAGATGCCTTCAATGGCGTTCGTTTTTCCCTGCGCGTTTCTTCCGAAAAGGAGATTCACGCCGTCGTGAAAAAAGATCTCAGCCTCTCCTATATTGCGAAAATCCTTGGCCGTAAATTTTTTCAGCTTCATTTTTCGCTGTTCATGCGAACGGGAAGTATCATATAGAAGAAGGAAGAATTTTCATCCTCTTCAAAGGGCTCGATGGTGATCGCCTGCGTGGGGCTCTTCATGGAGATACGAAGCGTTTCGCCCTCTGCGGCCTTCACGCTGTTGATAAGGTAGCGACAGTTGAAGCCGATCTCAAGATCGGGTCCCTCGTGGGTGCAATCCATCTCATCGTAAACCTTTCCGTTCACGGAGGTGGAGGTCAGCGTCAGCGCGTCGCCCTCAACGTTGATCTTAACGTAGCTGCGGCCGCTTCCCTGAATCTTTTCTTCTGCAATGATGTTGGCTCTCTCAAGACCGTCAAGAAGTCTTTCCTTATCAACGGTAACGAAAATATCGTTTTCCTTGGGGAGCATGCGGTTGTAATCAATGTATTCGCTCTCTATCGTTCTCGTGAAGAAAACGATGTCCGAAACGCGAAGGATCGCGTGCTTTCTGGAAAGATAGAAGCGGATGCGGCTTCCCTCATCCTCGGAGAGGATCTTGGTGATCTCGGGAAGTGCGTGTCCGGGAATGATAAACGAAACGTCACCGATCATGTCGCGGCCGAGCTTTTCGATCTCCGTGACCTCGCGGCAGATGGAAAGAGTGTATCCGTCGCAGGAAACAAGCTCCAGCGCGCCGTCGGAGATTTTGAAGAAGCATCCGCAGAGCATCGGGCGGTTATCCATCTCAGCAACCGAGTGAACGACCTTGCCGATCATCTTTTTAACGAGAGATGCGTCGATCTCAAAGCCTCTCTCTGTGGTAAGCTCGGGAAGATTCGGAAATTCCGCGCCGGGCATAGCAAACATAGAGAAGGAGGATTTTCCGCAGGTCAGAGTACAGTTGCAGTTTTCTGCGATATCGATGGTCAATTCATCATCGGGCATAACGCGCACGGTCTGATAAAGTCTTTGCGCATTGATGATATATCTGCCCTCGCGCTCGATCTCCACGGCGTCGATCATCGCGCGCACGCCCTTATTCATATCGTAGGTGGAGATGCGGATTCTGCCATCGATCGTTTCGATCAGAACGCCCTCGATCGATGCGATGGTATTCTTGTTCGAAACCGTTCCCATTGCGGGAACGAGCTTATCCATAAAGTCGGACTTGTTAACGGTGAATTTCATATGTATTTTCCTTTTTTAATTTAATCGTTTCAGGGCGTCCCGGAGGCTGTGTCTGTCGGTGGATATCCCCGCTTTGTTGACTCCGAGAAAAGAGAGAAAAGAGTTATATTTAGGTAGCTGTTGTAGTAGTAGGGGCTGTGGAAACTGTGGAAAAGTCAAAAAAGCATTGCGGCGCTTAGAAAAAACGCCCTGTTTTTTTCCACATATTCCGGTGGAAAATTTGTGGAATCTTTATGGAGAGTTTTCCACCCTGTTATCCACACGGTTTTCCACACTTTATCGGCGGATTTTCCACAGACTTTTCCACAAAAAGAAATTTTCTTTAATCCTTGATTTCCTTGATCATGGCAAGAATTTCCGCTTGCGCGTTCTTCTTGGTCTTCAGATCGATTTCCACTTTATCAATAGAGGACATGATCGTTGAATGATCGCGGTTGAAGATCTTTGCGATGGTCTGTAAGGGGAGATTTGTGAGATTTCTCGTGATGTAGATCGCAACGTGTCTTGCCTTTGCAATATTGTCCTGGCGCTTTTTGGACTTCAGATCGTCGGGACTGAGGCCGTTTTTCTTTGCCACAACCGAGAGGATCTTATCCACAAGCACCTCGGGCGGAATGCTGTCCGGCGCGATGATGGAAATAATGCTCTCAAGCTTTTCTTTTGTAATGCTACCGTCCGACATGGAGCGCAAAGCGCCGATGCGCTTTAAAACGCCCTCGATCTGGCGGATATTGTTCTGCAGTCTCTCTGCCATATAGTTGATCAGCTCGTCCTCAAGATTCAGGCCCATATCCGCGCTCTTTTTGCGAATGATGGCCAGGCGAAGCTCAAGGCTGGGGGGCTGAACGTCTGCGATGCAAGCGCCCTCAAATCGGGTGCGAAGGCGATCCTCCAGAGGCTGGATCTCTCTCGGGGGGCGGTCGGAGGTCAGAATGATCTGCTTATTGGCCTCGTAAAGCGCCGAGAAGGTATGGAAAAACTCCTCCTGCGTGCTTTCTTTGCCTGCGATGAACTGAATATCATCGATCAGCAAAACGTCCGCTCTGCGGTATTTTTCCTTGAAGGAAACCGTGGATCCCGTGGAGATGGACTGAATCAGCTCGTTGATAAAATCCTCGCTCTTTTTGTAAACGATTTTAAGATGCGGGCTGTTTTTCTTTATGTAGTTTACGATCGCGGCAAGCAGATGCGTTTTTCCAAGGCCGCTGTCACCGTAAATGAAAAGCGGGTTATAAGCCGTCGGCTCATGGGCAACGGCGAGGCAGAGCGAAAGCGCAAATTCATTTGAATCGCCGCGCACGAAGTTTTCAAAGGTATATCCGTCAAGAACGCTGCTGCCGCTCTCGGAGGAAATCAGCGTTTTAAATGCCGCGGCGCGCTCGTTCTTTTCCTCGGGACTTTCCTCGTCATCCTTTCTGAAAAGATTCACGGGGGCGGGAAATTCCTCATCCTCTCCCGTAAATTTGAAAACGGGGGTAACCTCAAAGCCGATGACCTCAAAGAGCGCATCCTTCACGACGTCGCTGTATTTCGTCGTCAGAATCTTCTGCTTTAATTTGGATTTCGTAGAGAAGATTGCTTCCTCATCCGTCAGCTCCGCGAGGGTTAACTCGGAAAACCAAACGGCAAAGACCGAATCCGTGTAATTCAGCTTTTGCTGAATGATGGGAAAGGCTGTTTCCATTATGGTTTTAAGCTCATCCATCGTTTGTTTTCCTCCTTGCGCATAGTATATAGCTATATTATAACATATATATATAGAAAATGCAAGATTTTTTTGAAAAAATCACGCACTTATTTGCATCGGCGGAAAACGAAAAGAAAACACAATTGTTTACATTCTTTTTGGCCTTGAGCGGAAGAAAAAGGCCGCGATCAGCGCGCAGAAAACGGCGGCGGAAATTCCTGCCGCGCCCGCCGTCAGCCCGCCGGTTAAAATACCGAGCGCTCCCTTTTCGGCCACCGCGCGAAAAACGCCCTTTGAAAGAACCGCGCCAAAGCCGAAAAGAGGAACGGAGATGCCGCATCCGAAGATCTCCTTGATGGGATCGTAGATTTTAACGGCGTCTAAAAATACGCCGAAAACCACGGCAAAAACCAAAATTCTCGGCGGCATAATCGCCGTTTTGTCAATAATTATTTGCACAATGGCACACAATGCGCCGCCAAAAAGAAATGCGAGCAGAGCCTTTATCAGCATGGATTTTCTTCTCTTTCTATTAAAATTGCGTGGGATACGCCGAGGATATTGTTTTTTTGCAGGGTGCTTTGCGGGCTCATCAGCGCGCCCGTGGATAAAAACAGAATGCGAGAGAGCTCCCCTCTCTCCATTGCGGGGAGAAAATGCGATGCCAGAACCGAGGCGGAGCAACCGCATCCCGAGCCGCCGCTATGGCTGTCGCTATGCTTCGGATCGTATAAAAGGCAGCCGCAATCCAGGTGCTTTTCGCGGATGAAAATGCCCTCGTTTTCAAGTAATTTTATGAGAAGCGCAGAGCCCATGCTTCCGAGGTCACCCGTCACGATGCGGTCGATGGAATCGAGCGGATGCGCGCCGCCCGAAAGATAGGCAAGGATCGTGTCGGCCGCGGCGGGCGCCATGGCTGCGCCCATATTGGAGGCATCGGTGATCGCGCCGTCGATCATTTTGCCGATCACGCCCTCGCGGATGCGCACCCGCCCGCTCTCTCCGAGAATAAAGGCGCCTGCCGCCGTTGCCGTCCAGGCGGCGCTCGGCGTTCTTTGTCCGCCGTATTCAAGGGGGAGGCGAAACTGTCTTTCCGCCGCCGCGTTATGCGAGGAGGTCACCGCCGCACCGCGCAAAAAAGGCCCGTGTGAGAGCGCAAGCGAGAGGCAAAGCAAGCTCTCGGCGCAGGTGGAGCAAGCACCGTAGAGCCCGAGAAAGGGAAGCCCGAAGGAATAAAGTCCCAAGGCGCTTGCCACGCATTGATTCTGCAGATCTCCTGCCGCGATCATGGAAAGGGTGGCGGGCGAGATTTTTCCCTTTTTCAGGGCGAGAGAAAGGCAGATCCTTTGCATTTCGCCCTCTGCATTTTCAAAGCTCTTTTGCCCGAACGTGCCGCTTTCATCGATATGGTCAAAGCATTTTCCGAGCGGCCCCTCTCCCTCCTCTCTTCCGCCAACGGAGGCATATGAAAGGAATGCGGGCGGGCGAAGAAAATAAATCACGCGTTTTTTCTCCGACATAAGAAAAAAATCTCCTTTACAAATCCCGAAAACGGTGGTACAATAAAAGAAAAAACAGAGGAGAAGCTATGTATCAAGGAAAAATCGGCATCAGCCTCGGAAATAAATTCGACGTTCCGACAAGAGAGCTTGTGCCTCTTATAAAGGAGATCGGATTTTCGGCGATCTCGCCCTCCGTGCCGCTGGACTTTTCGCCGTTTGATATTGAGGGAATTTCCTCAGCGGCAAAAAAATGCGGGCTTCCGCTTCATTTTTTGCATGCGCCGTTTCTTCGCGCCGACGCGCTTTGGCAGGATGCGGGCGAAGCGGGAGAGCGAGGCGAAAGCGATCTTCTTTTAGGGCTTGCGATCTGCGAAAAATACGAGATCCCAACCCTTGTTTTGCACGCATGGATCGGCTTTGCGCCATCGGATGGGCCAACGGCACTCGGCTTTGAACGTATGGACCGCGTGGTGCGCACGGCCGAAAAATACGGCGTTTCTCTGGCGATCGAGAATACCGAGGGGGAAGAATACCTCGATGCCCTTCTCTCGCGCTATAAGGGCGAAAATCACGTTGGCTTTTGCTATGACAGCGGCCACGAGATGTGCTATAACGGCGGAAAGGATCTTCTTAAAAAATACGGAGACCGCCTGCTTGTCACGCATCTGAACGATAATCTGGGCGTAAGCGATGCGGAGGGAAACATCAGCCCGATGGACGATCTGCACCTTCTGCCATTTGACGGTATTATAAATTGGGAGAAAACCGCCGCGCGTCTTTCCGAGGCGCGCCTTCCCGAAATTCTCAATTTTGAATTGAATATCAAGTCAAAGCCCGGAAGACATGAAAACGATGCTTATGAAAAAATGACCTACGAGCAGTATTTTTCGGAGGCGTTTCGGAGAGCGGAGAGAATTCGGGATATGCTCACGGTGTAAGATTATAAGAAAATACCGTATATATATTGTCCGTTTCGTTGTCCTACAATACAAAAAATACAGAAAGAGAAAAAGTTTATGGCAAACGTAGCAGTTGAATTCAGCCGAACCGTCGGAAAAATGAAGCCGATGCATGCGGTGAATAACGGCCCATCCTGCGCGGTGGGAAATCATATCGGCGGATGGGGAGATCCGACAAAGGGACGAAATGGAAACCTTGCGGAATTCAAGGCGGCCGGCATCCCCTATGCGCGCACGCACGATTCCTCGTTTTATTCAAAATACGGACTGGAGCACACCATCGACATACACGCCGTTTTTCCGAATTTTGATGCCGATCCGTATTCTCCCGATTCTTATGATTTTGTCTGCACCGATCATTATCTTGATATGATAGAGGCGGGCGGCGCAAAGATTTTTTACCGTCTCGGATCCCGCATCGAGCATGAAGCGAAAAAATACGGCACTCTCGTGCCGAAGGATTATAAAAAATGGGCGGTGATCTGTGAGCATATCATCCGCCACGTAACCGAGGGGTGGGCAAACGGCACGTACCGCGACGTGGAATATTGGGAGATCTGGAATGAGCCGGATCTGGATGCAGACGATGCCCAAAATAAGCGCACCTGGGGCGGCACGCAGCAGGAATTCTTCGATTTTTATCACGTTGCCGCAACGCATCTGAAGGCTTGCTTTCCGCATCTGAAGATCGGCGGCCCTGCGCTTGCCGTGCATTACGATTTTGCTGAAAAATTTCTCGCGCAGCTGAAAGCGCCCTTGGATTTCTTTTCCTGGCATTGCTATGCGCACGATATAGAAAAAACAAAAAATCGCGCTCTGAATATGCGCGCTCTGCTAGATAAAAACGGCTTTGAAAAAACCGAAAGCATTCTGAACGAATGGAATTACGTTCAGGGCTGGTCGGGCGATGAAATGAGCTATAGCCTCATATCGTTGAAGAGTTTGAAGGGTGCGGCGTTCAATCTTGCCACCATGTGCGCAGCGCAAAAGGGCCCGGTGGATATGCTGATGTATTACGATGCAAGACCCTGCGCCTGGAACGGCTTGTTTGATTTGGTCCAGATCGGTAAGGTAACGACCAAGGCATATTTCTCCTTCCCCATGTTTGATGCGCTCTATCAGCTTGGAAGCGAGGTGTATTCCGAGAGCGATGATCCGGACGTTTACGTCCTGGCGGCAAAAAATGAAAACGAGGCCGCTCTCTTGATCACGCATTTCAATAACGACGATGCAGACGAGGGCGCGGAATTGTCCTTGGATCTTCGCGGCTTTTCTTCCGAAAACGGCGTGGAGGCAACCGTGTATCTCCATGATGAGAAAAACGATCTTCAGCGCGTGGAAAGCATTGTGTATTACGGTGAAAAAATCGTTATCAAGCGCCCGCTTCCGAATTTCACTTGTTATTTTTTGAAGCTCAAAAAGCTTTAAAAAAGCGAAACGGTAAAGAGGATCGCGCCGTAGATCATGGAGGCGAGAATCCCATAGGCGATCACAGGGCCGCAAACTGTGAAAAGCTTGTTTCCAACGCCCATCACGTAGCCCTCGCTTCTGGCATCCATCGCGGGCGAAACCATGGCGTTTGCAAATCCCGTGACGGGCAGAAGCGTGCCTGCGCCCGCAAAGCGCGCGATCCGATCGAAAACGCCGGCGGCCGTTAAGGCGGCGCTTAAAAAGATCAGCGAAACCGTCACAAGCGTGCCGGCAACCTCCTCGTTTGCGCCGAGATATTCGTAGAGAAAAAAGAGCCATTGCCCGAGAAAGCAGAGAAATCCACCCACCAAAAAGGCAAAAACACAGTTTTTGAGACAAGGAGATTTTTTTGCAAAATTCTTGATCATCTGCTTATAATATTCGTTCGTGTGTAGGGACATAACTTCTCCTTTTAACAAAATAAAAACGGACAAAATGCAAACAATTCCTTGCAAAACAAAGGAAATCTCGTATGCATTTTGTCCGTTTTTTGCGATTTTATGCGGCTATATGAATTTTAGCCTTTTGCTTTTTTGATTTTTTTGAGAATGAAAAACTTTCCAACGTGTGCGATACCCGCAACGGCGGCGGCAAGAAGCGCAACCACGATGGCAAGACCTATATGGCCCGCCGCATAGCGGAATTCAAAGATATCACCGATCAGGATGGAAAGGGGAATGGCAAGCACGGTGGCACCCGTCATAGCAGAGCAAACCATGAGTCTCCATTTTGAATAAGGGAAGGCAAGAACCCAGAGATTCACGATGCCCGCGCTGAGAACGGCAACCATCGCCAGCGTGTTTCCAAGCTCGGGAGCGAAAACGCCGAAGGCTTTGAGAACCACAACGGAGAGAACGGGGAGGAGAAGCGCAATACCGTTCGGCAAGCTGGCCTTGAGAACGGCCTTGATAAACGAGCCCTCGATGCGCTCGTTGTTCGGCTCAAGCGCCAAAAGAACGGAGGATGCACCGATCACGAACATTTCAAGAAGCGCGAGTCCCTTCGGCTGGAAGGGATAGGGAAGCACCTCGATGCCGAGCGCGGGAATCAGCGCAAGGAGACCGGAAACGGCGGTTAAAAGCGAGAGGCACATTGCGAGCATCGTTTTCATGAGAAAGAGCATCGCCGAGCGGCGCACGTTGTTGATGCATCTGCGGCCCTCGCGCACAACGTCGGGCAGGGTGGAGAAATCCGAATCGAGAAGAACGATCTTGGAGATCTTTCTTGCCATTTCGCTTCCCTCCGCCATCGCGATGGAGCAGTTTGCCTCCTTCAGGGCCAGCGTGTCGTTCACGCCGTCACCCGTCATGGCAACGGTGTGGCCGAGGCTCTTGAGCTTTTTCACGAGAAGCACCTTCTGCTCGGGGGAAACGCGGCCGAAAACGGCGGCCTGATCGGCCTTGGCTTCCAGCTCCTCGTCGGAAAGTTTTTCGCAGGAAACGAAGCAATCCGCGTTCTTCACGCCAACACGCGCCGCAATAGAGGCAACGGTTTCGGCATGGTCTCCGGAGATGATCTTCACGGCAACGCCCTGGGATTGGAAGCCCTCAATGGTTTCCTTCGCGCTGGGGCGAATGCGGTCTGCCACGGCGATCAATGCCATCGGCTTGCCTGCGGTGTCGTCTAAGGAGGAAATGGAGGAGAGGATCAAAACGCGCATGCCCTGCTGTGCAAGAGCGGCGATCTCTTTCTCGGTTTTTTCATCGATCGGCGCGGGAACAAAATGCGGCGCGCCGAGCGCGAATGCGCCGATCTCTTCAAAGAGAGTGGCGGAATATTTTCTTTCGGAGGAGAAGGGAAGTCTTTCGATCACGGCCTTGTCCGTTTTCGATCCGAAGGCCGAAACCAGCGCCTTTGCCGTTGCGTTCAGGCTGGGCTCTGCGCCCTCAAGATAGGCGATCGCCTCCGCGATCTCGCCCTCTGTGAAATCTCCGAGAGGAATAATATTGGAAACGCACATCGTTCCGTCCGTGATCGTTCCGGTTTTGTCAAGGCAAACCACGTCGGCCGAGGCGAGCATTTCGATGGAATACATATCCTGCACGAGCGTTCTCTTTTTCGCAAGGGAGATAACGCTCAGCGTCAGCGTAACGGTAATAAGAAGGAAGATTCCCGCAGGGATCATGCCGATCACGCCGCCGCACGTGTCAATGATCGCTTGGCGCGCGTCACCGCTCGCGTAATTCTGAACGAAGAACATAACGAGCGCGCAGGGAACGAGGAAGAAGGAAATATAGCGAAGCATGCGGTTGAGATCGCGGAAAAGGTTGGATGCGGGCGCGGAGAAGCTTCTTGCCGATTTCTCAATGGTGTGTATGTAGTTGTCCTTGCCAACGGCGGTTACCTTGACGAAAATGCTTCCGCTCACGAGGAAGCTTCCCGCCAGCACGCGGTCACCCTCGGTTTTCTTGATTGCGTCGGATTCGCCGGTCAGCATGCTTTCGTTTGCCTCCGCAATGCCGCCGATCACGGTTGCGTCCGCTAAGATCTGCTGGCCGAGAGAGATCTGAACCACGTCGCCGAGAACGATGTCCGATGCGTCGATCTCCAAAAGCTTCCCATCGCGCACAACGGTTGCCTTTGGGTCTGTGGTGGCGGAGAGCTTTTCAACGGTGCGCTTCGCGCGGCATTCCTGAACGATCGCGATCAGCACGTTCGGGATGATGATGGCGAGAAACGTCAGGTTGGAAAAGCTGTTGCAAAGAATCATCAGAATTGCAACGATTCCCCACAAAACGTTAAAGAAAGTTAGCAAATTGTCGATAATAATGCGGGAGTAGCTCTTTCCGTTCTTCTCTGTGGAAACGTTGGAAAGTCCCTGCTCCTTTAATCTTTTTGCCTCCTCGGAGGTTAGTCCCTCGGGAAGTGTAAGCTCGGAAATTTTGGTGTCAACCAAGAAAAATCACCCTCTTTTCAAGACTTTGAGTAGTACAAAAACAATCATATTATTTTACCATAAAAAGAGGCTTCAAGTCAAGGGCTTTGGCAAAAACGGCATATTTTTATTAAATACCCTTGACATTCTTTTAAATTTATATTATAATTTATAAGTTAATAACAGACAGCGAATTTCTAAAGGAGATTTTGCAAACATGGCAGAGATTTACTCTAAGGTTTCCGCGAATCTGAATTTCGTGGAAAGAGAAAAGGCAACCAAGTCCTTCTGGGAAGAGGCGGGCATCTTTGAAAAGAGCATCAAGATGCGCGAGGGTTGCGAGAATTACACCTTCTATGACGGCCCCCCTACGGCAAACGGAAAGCCCCATATCGGTCACGTTTTGACCCGCGTTATCAAGGATATGATCCCGAGATATCAGACGATGAAGGGCAAGAGAGTGCTTCGTAAGGCAGGATGGGATACCCACGGTCTGCCCGTTGAGCTTGAGGTTGAGAAGAAGCTCGGAATTGATGGCAAGGATCAGATCGAGAGCTTTGGCCTTGCGCCCTTTATCGGGCACTGCAAGGAGTCGGTTTGGAAGTACAAGGGCATGTGGGAGGATTTCTCCGGCACCGTTGGCTTCTGGGCGGATATGGACAATCCTTACGTTACCTACACCAATGACTTTATCGAGTCCGAGTGGTGGGCGCTGAAGAAGATCTTCGATAAGGGCCTGCTTTATAAGGGCTTCAAGATCGTTCCTTATTGCCCCCGTTGCGGCACGCCCCTTTCCTCGCACGAGGTTGCGCAGGGCTATAAGGCTGTAAAGGAGCGCTCCGCGATCGTTCGCTTTGCCTGCAAGGGCGAGGATGCTTACTTCCTCGCGTGGACGACCACGCCCTGGACGCTGCCCTCCAACGTTGCGCTTTGCGTAAACCCCGAGGATACCTATCTGAAGGTAAAGGCGGCAGACGGATATACCTACTATCTCGCAGAGGCTCTTTGCGACGCGGTTCTCAGCTCTCTTGCTAAGGACGGTGCGCCCGCATACGAGGTTCTCGCAAGAATGAAGGGATCCGAGCTTGAGCATAAGGAATACGAGCCCCTCTTCGCTTGCGCCGGCGAGGTTGCCGCAAAGCAGAAGAAGAAAGGCTTCTTCGTTACCTGTGATTCTTACGTAACGATGTCCGACGGTACGGGTATCGTTCATATCGCGCCCGCCTTCGGTGA
>JAZQWS010000208.1:0-1075 GCA_045632465.1 Eubacteriales bacterium | reverse complement strand
GGCTCGCTCGGCTTGGGATGGTTCAGTAGTCGAAGTAAATAGGCTTCATTCCTCGCATCTCGGTTACGACGTTCTTGCGCGGCTTGATAGTGACCCGCTTGGCGCTGACTTGGATCTCTCCGAGAATCAGGAGGTCGTAGGTCTTGGGAAGATCGGCCTCAAAGAGCAGGTTGTCTTCCATATCGTAAACCTGCAGGAGAGGAAGGTAGGATTCGTCGTCCAGACAACGGAGGTAGATCGCCGCGCGTCTTGTGGAGGTTATCTTCTGTTTGCGGAGCATGAGCATTTGCCCGCCCTGCTCCAAGGCCTCGGCTACCGCGCGGTGGACGAGAGCTTCGTCCTTAGGGGAAATGCGGATGAGAGCGGATTCAATCAAAGAAAGGATGGTATCGTAAGACTTTGGGCTTTCAAGCATATCGAAAAGAGTTTCGCTGATCTGTATGTTGTAAATGCGAAACCAAGGGTGGAAGGAGTCGATATACTTGGAAAACTCCATGCCGTTTTCTACTGCATCAACGGTAAAATTGATATAAAGGTGGTCGAAGCCATCTAACGAATAGCCGAGCTCGCGGAGCTTCATGGCGATACGGTGAGGAATGGCGTCGTATTTTCGCTCCGGAAAATCTATGCTGACGAATTTTCCTTTGAATAAGCGTATCGTTTGGATGGGTCTCATGGTTGCTCTCCTTCAAGAATTAAGTTAAAAATAAGCAATCGAGCATTAACAAAAAATTAAAAACTTAACAAAAAATAGAAAAATGACCCATTTTACACAATCTGGAAGATATAAAATCCCAAATAATCCGTCTCGGGCACGTTCCAGAGGATGGGGTGATCCGGCCCCTGCTGGCGCGCCTCGATCTGCCGCAGGGACACCCCTGCATCCTCGGCGGCGTTGTGGAGCATCTGCTTGAAGTAGGTGTCGGTCATGAAGTGGGAGCAGGAGCAGGTGGCCAGATAGCCGCCTCTGGGGAGGAGCTTCATGGCGGCGGCGTTGATCTCGCGATAGCCCTTGATGGCGTTGCGTAGGGTGTCGCGGCTCTTGGTGAAGGCGGGAGGATCCAGGATGATGAAG
>JAZQWS010000207.1:0-2192 GCA_045632465.1 Eubacteriales bacterium | reverse complement strand
TAACAAAGTGCGGGGATGCCGGAAAGGAAATCCGCAACGTAATATCTCGGATCTGTGCCGCATTGCAGGCTGACGAAGGCATCCGAGGAGGGGGCGCGCGAAAGCTCGATCCGAATCTCGTTTTTATAAACGGAATGCGAGACGAGAGGAATAATTCCCTCTCCGTCCGAAACCTCGATCGGAAGCGCCGGCGTGCCGCATCTGAAATCACACAGATAAGATTCCACGCCATCGAAGGAAAGGATCAGCTCCTTTTCCTTGAGAATCGCGGATGCGAGCGCGGGGACGGATGCGCCGAGCCCCTTGCCGTACTCCTCAAAAAGAACCTTGGCGGCCAATCTTTCCGCATAAGTGGCATAAGAGAGGCGACTTGCGTGAATAAAATCCGACATCGAAAGTCCGTCAATCGCGGGGAATACGAAAACGCCGGGAATCTTTTCTGCCGCTTGCCTTTGCGCCTCGCGGATACGGTCGTATTTTCTGTCGAGCTCCTCATTTTGTGCAGGCTTGATCATGCGGTTTAACTGGAAGGTATAGATCGGAAGCGACTCATTTTGCAGATCGCTTCTTATATTTTTGACGAATTTTTCAAATCTTGCAAGATAATCCTCGGTGCCAAAGCCCATTCCCGCGTCCGTGCATCCCTGATACCAAAGGACAGCCTTCGGACGAACGGAATGCTTCTCGAGGGCGGACATCATCTTGCGATAAAGATCGCCGTTTTCCTCGGGGAGGAAGCGCGCGAGGGATGCGCCGCCGATGGCGGCAGGCACGAGACCGATGGGGCGCCCCGTATGCTTTTTGATGATCTTTGCAAAGCGCAAAAAGATATTATGCTTCGAATCGTCAAAATCCGAGAAGGGCGCGGAGGCGATATCCCACGTCTTGAGATCGCGCAAAAGCTGAACGCCAAGCTCCATAGACTCATGCAGGATTCCCCCCGCCTTGCCTGCGGCGTTGGACTGCCCCGCGATCAGATAGACGTCTCCTACGAAGAAATGGCGGCGGCAAGCGCCGTGCAGCTTTTCAAAATAGCCGGTTTCTTCATTATAAATGCAGATATCCAGAAGATACGGGCCGCCGACGGGGATTTGCACCTCACAGGAAAAGGCATCGTTTTCGATCGAAAGATGGGCAGGCGGACACACGGGCGCGCCGCTTTCCTCATGCGTTATAAAAAGATACAAATGCTCCGCGGAAAACGCCATCGGAAGGAAGGTATCCTCCTCCAGATCCTCTGCGAGGATTCCGCTGACCAAGACAGAGGCATAATCGCCATCGGCCGAGAGCACCGAAAAATTTTCGGGTGCATTTTTCAAAACAAACAATCGTTTTTCCATAGTATCTCATCTCCCCTCTTACAGGGGCTTTCATTTCAGATTTCCTCGATCTCGACAAAAGCGATGGAATACATCGGGCAGGAGAGCGAGAGCTTTCCGCATTCGCAGAGCGATGCTTCAATTTCAAGAGGCTGATTCTTCTCGTTGATCACGTATGCCTTGGCGGCGTATTTCTTTCCCTTTTCAAGACCGAGAGAAATTTCGATGGGCTCGGCATTTTCGCCCTCAACGCCCGCATCAAGATAGCGCGTGAGCATCAGGGCGTGCTTTTTGCCATCGGTGGCGGCAACGGCGTAAAGCCCCTTTTCAAGGCCTTCGACCGTGGCGGCATTTCCAAGCTCGGCGAGATCGCCGAACATTTTAAAGGGATAGTAGGTATAGTTGATCTTCAAGGTATAGGGCTTGAAGAGGCCGTTATACGCGGAGGGGCGCGCATCGTAATACATCAGCATTCCGAGCGAGGATGCTTGAGCGAGGCACATACACGCCGCGGCATAAGATGCGCCCTTTAAGCCGAGGATGGCTTCGATTCCGTTTGTGAAGTTCTCACCAAGCCAGCCGCAGTTATAGTTCCATTCGTTGAGGATGGTTTCCATACCCGCAAAGCCGTATTTTTCGAGGATTTTTTCGCCGTTTTTGATATAGGTAAGAAGATTTTCCGGCTCGGAGGTATAGCAATGATAAGAATAGAAATCCATCGTGAGACCACGTCTTTGCATCTCGGAAAGCAACATATTCTGCAAAACTCCATCGGGCGAGCAGAAGGCAGGGCCGCCGATCTTGAGATTCGGGAATTTGCCTCTCAGATACGGAACGACCGTGCAGAAGAATTCAACGAACTGCTCGTTCGTT
>JAZQWS010000206.1:0-11846 GCA_045632465.1 Eubacteriales bacterium | reverse complement strand
AGGAAACGCCCATTGCACCCGCGCGCATGGCATCGCGGAGAAGCTCCTTCATTTGTTCCAGCTCCTCGGGCGAGGGGGCTCGGTTCGCGTTGCCGAGAACGGCCGTGCGAAGCGTATTAAAGCCGATCAGCATCGAGGAGGACGAGCCCTGCGGCATGCTTTTTGCGCGCGCCATATAGGAACTGACATACTCTAATTTTCCCTCTTTATCGCGCCTCGGCGCGGCGGAAAATCCGCATTGCCCCGTGATAGAAAAGGTGATTCCCTGCTCTATCTTTTCCTTCTGATCCGGGGAGGAGAAAACCGTACCGTCCGAATGGCTATGCGAATCAATAAAGCCGGGCGAAACCGTTTTTCCCGCAGCATCGATCACCGTTTTTGCTTCGGGAGTACCCTTGGTGATGGCGGCAATCTTTCCGTCCTTGATGGCAAGGTTTGCCTTATAGGCGGGCGCGCCCGTTCCATCCAATATATCAGCATTCTGTATCAAAAGATCGTAAATCATAGGTCGGTCATTCTCCTAAAACTTTTTCTTTTCTTTATTGTAGCACAAAAAAGCGGCTTTGTAAAGACAAAAAAACAAAACCACGCGCCAAAAATTGCGCGTGGTTTTGACTTGTGCGAAGAAATATTAGTTAAAGAGATTGCCGAGATCGATCGAAGGAAGCGTTACACCGCTGCTTTCCGAAGTACCCTCTCCGCCGGGAGTGCCGCCGGTATTATCGTTATTGTTTCCAAGAACGATCAGCGTGGCAATAACTGCGCCCGCCACAAGGATAAGGCTAATCGCAAAAATCAACTTTGCCTTAAGCTTTTTCATAGATATTTCCTCTTTTCTTATCTTTTCACATATATTGTATCATAATCACCCTGATTTTGCAATAGGGTTTACAATTATTTATTATATTTGTTTTTTTCGACGAGAGAAAGAAAAATGCGGCAAGGCTCGGCAATTTGCAAAAATCACGGATTTTGCCGAAAAATATATGGTTTTGTCGCTTTTTCCCTCGGTTTGGTTATTTTTACCATTTTTATTCCAAAAACTTCCAAATTCTTCTGCCATTTTTTCTCTTGATTTATTCTTCCAAATTATGGTAAAATTGTATTGCTTCCAAAAATTTCCAGAAACAGAAAAATTTCAACATCAAAGGAGAAGAAAAATGGAAAACAATGCAAAAATTTTGATCTACACCGAAAATACGGAAGAAAGAAAAGCCCTGGCCATGGGGCTGGAGAAAAACGGTTTTTCTTCCGTTGACACTCTCAGCGAACCCGACCGGGCTTTGCATATGATAGATAATGAAGGCTATGACGTTGTTATCACCGAGCTTTGGATGAGCGGGATGGACGGAATTGCGCTGATCCGCGCCGCCGCCGAGAGAATGGGCGAAAGACGCCCTGCCTTTATTTTGCTATCTCCTATCAACAAGCCCGGCATTCTGATCGAAGCATCCGAGGCGGGCGCGGACGTTTGCCTTTTGAAGCCAATCGATATCTCTGCCCTGATCGGACACGTTCGCGCACTTACGAGAGGAAGCCGCCGCGGCGATACTCCCTCGCCCTCTGCACAAAATACGGATCTTGAGGCGCAGGTGACGAAGGTGATCCATCAGATCGGCGTTCCCGCGCACATCAAGGGCTATCAATATCTGCGATTCGCCATTCTCATGACGATCGACGACAGCGACGTTATCAACTCGGTTACAAAGGTGCTCTACCCGACCGTTGCCAAAAAATATCAGACAACGACCTCACGCGTTGAGCGCGCGATCCGCCACGCCATTGAGGTGGCATGGGACAGAGGCGACGTTGACACCCTCAATTCCTATTTTGGCTACACGATTCAAAGCTCGCGCGGAAAGCCGACAAACAGCGAATTTATTGCAATGATCGCGGATAATTTGCGGTTGAAGTACAAGTATTCCACCGTGTAAGCCGCGGCGGCATCCTCGTTTCTTTTCCCGAGCGCTTCAAGCGAAAGCTCTTTTCCGTCGGTTTTCAAAATGACCGTTCCCTGCGTATCCGTTCTGAAAAGCGCGAGCCCCTGCGCATTCAAGCGATCCATAACCGCAGAATGCGGATGCCCGTACGAATTACCGACGCCACAGCTGATCACCGCATAATCGGGATCTACCAGATCCAGAAAGGACTGCGTTGTGGAGGTGGAGGATCCGTGATGGCCGACCTTCAGAACGTCGGCTTTGAGATCTGCGGCGGTGTATTTTCCGACCATTTCCGACTCGGATAACGTCTCGGCATCTCCCGTGAAAAGGATGCTCTTCTCTCCGTATTGCATACGAAGAACAACGCTGTAATCATTGCTATCCTTGTATTTGTCGCTGTTCGGCGCAAGGATGCGGAAGGTGGCGTTTTTCAACGTGTAATCATCCCCGGCTTTGGGCAAGATCACATTTACTTCATTATCCTCCAGCGCCTTGATCGTTCTCTCGAAGACCGCAGAGGTTTTCGTTGCGTTCGGCATAATGCAATTTTTCACGTCAAAGGTGTTGATCACCTCAGGCGCGCCGCCGATATGATCGGCATCCGGATGCGTTAAAACAAGGTAATCGATCACCGTGATGCCGAGATTTTCTATGTAGCTCAGCATATACGTCTTATTCTCGCCATTCGGCCAATCACCCGTGTCGATCATCATCGTTTTATCCCCATCAAGGATCAGGATGGCATCCGCTTGTCCAACATCCAAAAAATGGACCGAAAGCTCACCCTCCGTTGGCGTTGGCGCCTGGGGATTGGGAGCGGGCGGATCTTCCGGCAAAATACCATCGGGAATTTCAGGCAAAATTCCTTCCGGAATGGAGCAGGAAGCGAACGAGAAGCCAAGGCAAAATACCAACAAAAGTGCAAGCAGAATTCTTGCGATACGTTTCATAAGCACTCCTCCTTATTTTCTTAATTGAAATAGCGGCGGCCTTCCATCGCGCGATAGAGCGTTACCTCATCGGCATACTCAATATCGCCACCGACGGGAATACCGTACGCAAGGCGGGAAACGTATACACCCGAGGGCTCCAAGATGCGCGCAAGATATGCCGCTGTCGTATCACCTGCGGGGGTGGGGTTGGTTGCGATAATGATCTCCTTGACATCTCCCTCTTCGATGCGGGCGAGAAGCTCCTTGATCTTAAGCTTATCCGGCGTTACGTTATCGAGAGGTGCCAAAGCACCGCCAAGAACATGGTACGTGCCGCGATAGCCGCGCACTCGCTCCATGACCATAACGTCCTTTGCATTCTCCACAACGCAGATCAGAGAGGAATCGCGGCTTTCATCCTTGCATATCGCGCAAACTTCCTCCGTGCAAAGCCCTTGACAGATCGGACAAGTATGCACATCACGCTTTGCGCCGATGATGGCATCCGCAAAGCGCGCGGCATCCTCCTCCGAAAACTCAAGCATAGCGAAGGCATAGCGCGCCGCGCTCTTCCCTCCCACGCCGGGCAAACGGCGGAATTCCTCTATCAAGCGCTGAATGGGTGCTATATATTCTGCCATATCAATTAAAACAGGCCGGGCATTCCCATGCCGCCGAAGCCGCCGAGGCTACCCGTGATCTTCTGCATTTCATCGGCGCTGATCTTCTCAACCTTGCCGATCGCCTCGTTCATTGCGGCAACGATCAGATCCTCAAGAGTTTCGATATCGTCAGGATCTACGATCTCCTCGGCAAGCTTTACGGAGAGGATCTCCTTCTTACCGTTGATCTTTACGTTTACAACGCCGCCACCTGCGGAAATATCGTATTCTGCGGCCTCAAGCTCTTCCTGCTTTGCCGCCATATCCTCCTGCATTTTCTGCGCCTGCTTCAGCATGGACTGCATATTGGAGGGGCCGCCGCCCATTCCCTGAGGTAATCTTACTTTCATTTTTATATCTCCTTATAATTGAATTTGAATTAAAAGCTTTCCAGCTCATTTGAGAAATTCAAGGCAGGGCCATCGCTCTTTTCCTTGATCTGCAAAACAAGCTGAGAATGCGGAATGCCCTCGATCTCGGCAATTGCGCCCTTCACGAGCGTTATATCCTCCGCGGAAGAGGCGAGACTCTTGGCAAAAAAGGGCTTCATCGTGATCATAAAGACATTGCCTGCGCATTCCACCTTCGCGCCGATGAATTTGGCGGAAAGCGGACGCTTCAGCTCACCGATGCGCTCGATCACGCGATTCCAGCGCTCGTAGACGCCTACCGAAGGAGCGGCAGGGCTTTCCGGAGCCGGCGCTTGCTCGATCGGAGCGGGAGCTTCGGGGGGAGCATCCTCCTCGCGCAAAACGGGAATCGGCTCTTCGATGGGAGCGGATGCGCCGCCCGCGCTGATGGATATTTTCATGCGGGAGATCTCGCGCTCCGCCTGCTCAAGGCGCACCGCCAGCGACTCCGCCGTTGCCATCAGCTTCGGCTCACACATACGCGTTAAAGCAATTTCTGCCACGCTTCGCTTGGATTCCCCTGCTCTTTGCATATCCGAGAGCGCGGAAGAAAGAAGGCTCGTGTGGTAATATATTTTCTGCATGGTGAATTTGGCGGAGAGATCCTTCAAGGATACGTATTCATCCTCCGTCAGATCCAGATACGCCTTGGCATCCGGATAGTTTTTCACAACCATCATATCACGGTAGGCATCCGTGAGATCCTGCCAGAATACCGAAATATCCGCACCTGCGAGGACAACCTCTGCGATCACATCGTACGTTCCGGCAAAATTTCCGGCGGCAAGATGCGAGAGAATACGGTACGCCGCATCACGGTTTCCCGATCCGACCGTTGCACGGACGAGAGGAGCATCCACCGTTTTATGCGAGCCTGCGCAAAGCTCCAGAAGACTGACTGCATCACGCATACCGCCGAGGGATGCACGCGCGATCACACGCGCGCCGTCCTCCTTGAGGTCGATCTTTTCCGTTTCGGCGATCTTTGCAAGACGCTGCATGATGATTTCGGTTGGAATTCGCTTAAAATCGAAGCGCTGGCAACGGGAAACGATCGTTGTCGGCAACTTATGAAACTCGGTGGTTGCAAGAATAAATACAACGTAATGCGGGGGCTCCTCCAGCGTTTTTAGCAGCGCGTTGAAGGCAGAGCCCGACATCATATGCACCTCGTCGATGATATACACGCGGTACTTCAGCTCTGCGGGCAAAAATGCGATCTCCTCCTTGAGGTCACGCACGTTATCAACACCGTTGTTACTCGCCGCATCCATCTCGATCACGTCCGTTGCGCGGCCACTTTCGATGCTCCTGCAGGCATTGCATTCGTTGCAAGGGTTTCCGTTTCTCGGATTCTCGCAGTTTACCGCCTTGGCAAGAATCTTGGCGCAACTCGTTTTTCCCGTTCCGCGAGAGCCGCAAAAGAGATAAGCATGCGATATTTTATTTTGCGCCACCTCGTATTTGAGGATATCCGTGGTTGCATTCTGACCGCAAACATCGTCAAAATCCACGGGGCGCCATTTTCTGTAAAGCGCGCGATAATCCGACATTGTTAACTCCCCTGAAAATCTTAACTAAAAAAAGAAAAGCGTAGACGGAACAAGCGATCCTTGCTCGCCCTCGCGCATACGCATTTCAAAAAAATTGTTCGGTGCGTCAGATAGAGCCATACACCCCCTCGTCGAATATGCCCTTACGCACGGAAACCGCCCCTTCTGCTCCGGACAGGCACCCCTGCGGCACACACGGTAAACCGCTTAATGCTGCTTGGTTCCCCACCTGACATGGTTCACGGCCTCGCATTGCGCAAGACCCATCCTTCAACACAGAAAAAGACAGCGCAGACTACACAAAGACAACCCTCGGAGGGGGAATGAATCCCTGCTATAGCGGATTTCAGGTACAAGGCACCGCTACCGCCCCGACTGGTATGACTCCATCTGACACACAGAACGCTGTAATTGACAGCTATTATATTATAACAGATATTTTCGAAAAATACAAGTAGAAAATAAAAGTATTTGTAAAATATTTTACGGCGTGATAAATCCGCCGCTCATATTTAAGATTTCACCCGTGATAAACCCTGCCTCCTCGGAGCAGAAAAAGAGCGCGGCGCGCGCAACCTCCATAGGAGAGCCAAGACGGCCAACCGGCGTTTCCTCCTTCAAGGCACAAAGATCCTCTTCGGAAAGAGCGCGATTCATATCCGTTTCGATCACACCGGGAGCGATGGCATTCACCGTGATACCACTGGGACCGACCTCCTTGGCAAGCGCCTTCGTGAATCCGATGAGACCTGCCTTGGTGGCGGAATAATGCACCTCGCAGGATGCGCCGACGAGCCCCCACATGGAGGAGATATTCAGGATTCTTCCCTCATGCTTGCGGATCATGGCAGGAAGCACGGCGCGACAGTAGAGAAAAGGCGCAGTTAAATTGATGCGAAGGAAGCGATTCCATTCCTCGGTGGAAACATCCGTCAAAAGCGAAAATCCGGCGATCGCGGCGTTATTGATCAGGCAATCAATGCCGCCGAATGCCGACTCTGCCTCGGCAACGGAGGCGAGGATCTCGCTCTCACTCTCCGCATCCGCGCGAATGGCCAAAGCGCCCGTTTTCTCGGCAAGGGCTTTTGCCTCCTCCTCGGAGCGAAGATAGGTGAAGGCCACCTGCCACCCCTCGGCGGCAAAAAGCTCCACCATGGCGCGGCCGATGCCGCGAGAGCCACCCGTTATCAATACACTACGCATAAAAAATCCCCCGAAGCGGTTAATTTGCAAAAATCCTTTTCTATATTTTATACCTTTTTAGAAGAATTGTCAACCTCTTGCATACGGTATTGCAAAAATAAACGCGATATGGTACAATAGATTTCAAGGAAATCGAAAGGAGAAGCAGGACTTTATGATCCTCATCGTGCATCAGACCAGAAAGAAGGCCAAGGAAGCGGCGGACGTTTTTTACTATATGGGAATTCCCTCCGTTGCCAAGCGCCCAAGCGAAGCACTTTCGGAAATTTCGCTCGTTTACCGCGCCGTTCTCCTTGCAAGCCCTTCGGCACTTCCCTCTCCCGAGGATTACATCGAGCGGCTTCGCGCCTGCAGCTGCGGCGTTCCTATCTTCGCACTTTGCGAGGATGAGGCAGATTTTGCACTCGCGCATCTTTTTGATCTTTCCTTCCCTGCAGATTGCTATTCCTCTACCGTTTTTACAAAGATCCGCACATATCAGGCCGAAAACAAGCTTCCTTTGCTCGGAAGCTACACACTTGCAGGGCTTTGCCTGGATTGCGACAAAAGGCAACCGAGCTACTGCGACCTGCCGATCCGATTCACAAAAACCGAGACGATGATATTGCGCTATCTGATCCGTTCCTATCCCGAGAGCCGCGACGTGCATCACATTCTGCGCTACGCGATGCGCCCCGGCAATCTTTCCGAGCCCGCGAGCATCCGCACACATCTCTGGGGCATCAACCGAAAGTTCAAGGCCGCCACCGGACGGCGGCTGATCTCCTCCATTCCCGGCGAGGGCTATCGGATCGAAACGCCCGAGGTTATAGCCGCGCTCGTTTAACAAAAAAACTCCAAACATAATGAACAAGCTTTCCTTCATACCTTGAAGGGAGGCTTTTTTCTTTAAAGGAGGGTTTACGGTTATGCGCTTTTCAAACATCCTGTTTCGCTTTCTTTCGCTCGTGCTCGGAATCGGAGAGAATCAGAATTTTCCGCCGCCGCTTTCGGCCGCAGAGGAGCGCGCACTTTTTGCAAAAATGAAGGAGGGCTCTCGCGCGGCAAGGGATCGGATCATTGAGCATAATCTGCGCTTGGTTTCACACATTATAAGAAAATACTATTCCTCTTATCCTTCTCCGGACGATCTTTTATCGATCGGCAGCCTTGGGCTGATCAAAGCCGTTGACACCTTTCGCTACGAGGTGGGCGCACGGTTTGCCACGTACGGCGCAAAATGCGTGCAAAATGAAATTCTTATGTTTTTCCGAAGTCAGAAAAAGCTTGGATGCGAGGTTTCGATCCATGAAACGATCGACACGGATAAGGACGGCAATCCCCTGACCTATCTTGACATCATCAGCGTTCCCGACACGATCACGGAAACCGTTGATCTTTCGGTGCATCTGGAAAGGGTTCGCTACCTAATCGCTCGGGTGCTGGATGAACGGGAGAAGCAGATTATCGTTTTGCGATACGGGCTGGAGGGATTTTCGCCCAGAACGCAACGCGAGGTGGCAAGCTTTTTGAAAATTTCACGCTCTTATGTTTCGAGAATCGAAAAAAAGGCGCTGGAAAAGTTACGGGAGCATTTCGGTGAGCGTCCCGATTTTAACGATTAACGCCGCGTATAAAAACGCAAATACGTGAAAAACTAAATTCGGGCACTCAAGAATTTGAAAAAATCATAAGCCAAAAAGAAAAGGCAAGGTGAAAAAATGTCCGTTGTCAATAAAATCGCGCTGGCGCTGGTTATCATCGGCGCATTGAACTGGGGCTTGGTTGGCTTCTTCTCCTTCGATGCCGTTGCTTGGATCGCGGGAGGCGCCACCACTCTGCTCGCCAGAATCATTTATATTCTCGTTGCACTTGCGGGACTCTGGAGCATCACCCTTCTGTTTACGGAAGAGGATCACAGAATCGATTCCCACGCATAAGCGAGAGGATAAGCGAAGCTGTCTTGATTTCAAGGCAGCTTTGTTTTTTTGTTATCACCGATTTCGACACAATATGCATATACTGATATGGGAGAGAAAAATTCCTGATTTTTCCTGATTAAAATCAGGAGATTTCAGGCAAAAATAGAAATGTAAAGCAACGGATGCGAAAGGCTTCGCATCCCTTGGGAAAGTGAGAGAAAAATGAACATAAAACGCGGAGATATTTATTATGCAGATCTGAGCCCCGTCGTTGGAAGCGAGCAAGGAGGCTTGCGCCCCGTTCTTATCGTTCAAAACGACGTTGGCAACCGATATAGCCCCACCGTGATCGCCGCGGCGATCACCTCACGGATGAGCAAGGCAAAGCTTCCGACGCACATCGATATCATGGGCAGCCACGTTGGCCTATCAAAGGACAGCGTTATTTTACTCGAGCAGATACGAACGCTGGATAAGCGCCGCCTGCGCGAGAAGATGGGACATCTCGACGAGGACACGATGACCTCCGTGAACAATGCGATCGAGGTGAGCTTCGGGCTTTCCGAAAACGGAAGGGGCGGCGCGAGGTGACCGCAGTGCTCTCGGGATGCCCGCATTTTGTAAAACGCCAAAGATGAGATGCGGGCATATCCGAGAAGGCGAATGCATAAAATGAAGCAAAGCTTTAGAAAGAGGAAAGGACAGAAAAATGAATCGATATTTACCCGAGGGGCGATACATAACCGAACCCGAAAATCGGGCCATGACCGAAAGCGCCGAGGGGCTGGAGCGCGCACTCACGCTCGGAACGATCCTGGAAGCCCCTGCCATTCTTTGCGATCACGCCTTTTGCCTGCACGTGGCGCTTGGGGGCGGGCTCCGCGGCGTTATCCCAAAGGAGGAGGCACAGATCACGATGGGCGCTGAGCCGATCAAGGACATCGCCATTCTCACGCGCGTTGGAAAGCCCGTTTGCTTCAAGGTGATCGGCTTCAAGGAGGAGGGGGGCGCGCGCATTGCGATTCTCTCACGCCGCCGTGCGCAGGAGGAATGCCTTCTGCATTACACGGATACGCTCTGCCCCGGCGATATCATTCCCGCAAAAATCACGCATCTTGAAAATTTCGGCGCATTTGCGGACATTGGATGCGGTATTATTTCCCTGCTTTCGATCGACTCTATTTCGGTTTCCCGCATTTCGCATCCGAGCGAGCGACTTTCGGTCGGCGAGGAGATCTATTGCGTTATGAAATGCAGGGATGCCAAGGGGCGGATCTATATTTCCCAGCGCGAGCTTTTCGGAAGCTGGGAGGAAAACGCAGCACGCTTTTCGCAGGGGCAGACGGCTTACGGCATCGTTCGCAGCATTGAGCCATACGGCATTTTCGTTGAGCTTGCACCGAACCTTGCGGGGCTGGCGGAATACCGAAGCGACGTTACAGAGGGACAAAGCGCCGCCGTTTTCATCAAGAGCATTCTTCCCGAAAAGATGAAGATCAAGCTGATTATCATCGACACGGCGCAGGCGGCCGCTTATCGCACGCCAACGCGGTATTTCATTGATCCGACCGTTACGGAGCATATCGACACCTGGCTTTATTCCCCACTCGGCGCAAAGCGACGGATCGAAACGGTCTTTACTGAGGCGCTCTAAATAAAGGTCTTGCTTTTTTTCGCATTTTGTGCTACACTAAGAAAAAAAGAGGTGTGGCGACATGGTAAACATCGGAAACGATTGGGACGCTCTTCTGGAGGGCGAATTCAAAAAGGAATATTATCTGAAGCTCCGCGAATTTCTCAAGGCGGAGTATTCCACAAAGACGGTTTATCCGCCGATGTTCGATATTTTTAACGCCTTGAAATACACCGCTTTTAAGCAAACGAAGGTCGTTATTCTCGGGCAGGATCCCTATCACGGCCCGGGGCAGGCGCACGGACTTTGCTTTTCCGTGCGTGAAGGAATTAAATTTCCGCCCTCGCTACAGAATATTTTCAAGGAGTTGCAGGACGAATACGGTTTTCAGCCCCCGAAATCCGGAGAGCTGACCGCATGGGCAAGACAAGGCGTTTTGCTTCTCAACACGACACTGACCGTTCGCCAAGGCACGCCACAGAGCCACAAGGGACAGGGATGGGAGATTCTGACCGACAGAATCATCTCCCTTCTGAATCAGAAGGAGGAGCCTGTTGTTTTCCTGCTTTGGGGCGCGAATGCCTGGGCCAAAAAGCCGCTGATCAAAAATCCGAAGCATATCGTGCTTGAATGCGCGCATCCAAGCCCGCTTTCGGCATACAGAGGATTTTTCGGATGCAATCATTTTAAGAAGGCAAACGAATATCTTGAAAAGAACGGAATCGATCCCATTGATTGGAGATTATAAGAAAAAGTGCTTACGCAAAATGAGTGATGTTCTTATCGGAGAAATCGCAATATTATAGATTTGCACCGCAGTAAACAAATAATGAACGCCGGCAGATTTTCTAAAAATCTGTCGGCGTTTGCTATTCGATAAATTGGAATTTGACTATTAGTGAAATTCTTTTTTGATAGCCTTAATAACTGAGTTAAAAGTTGCTTTCGTTCCAAACTTACAAAGTAGATAGCCAAATGCACACATAACAATTGGTATAAAGATGGGGATAATGCCATCCAGATTAGAAGTGATTGCGAGTATGAGCAAGAACACCTCCATCAACGACAAAAAGCCAAACCATAATGCCATAAAAATACGAACAAATTTTACAGGTTGTCCAGTTATATGTAGCATAGTATATGCTTCGTGGTTTGACACAACAATGTCAATTTCTGGGACAAAAGAGTTTCTATACGGCATGTTGCGAAATGTAGGCTTTAAGAAACAGCCAGCACTTCTCTGTTGGGATTTGTATTCCCAATTGGTATACTTGTAAATCACTTCGGGAAGTTTTTGGAGAAAGTCGGAGTAGAATGTATTACTTGTTTTATACTCTGCTGTCTGTGTAAACAATCTTTTCATATATTTCTCCTTTCGTACAGATACAGACTATTCGCCAAATTCAAGTTTGTCGAATTGTTTCTTTATTAAAATTATATAAGAATCCCGGGGCAAAATCAAGGTGGTGGGCGATTTCGGTCTGTTTCCATTTTTTGTTTTCTTTTCCGAAAAGAAACAATCATAAAGCCCATAAATTCGTCAAAACTAGCCTTGCGGAAAGAAAAATGCTTTCTTCGGAAAGTATTGGACTTTCCAAGAAAGCAGGGC
>JAZQWS010000205.1:0-10687 GCA_045632465.1 Eubacteriales bacterium | reverse complement strand
ACGGAGCGAAGAACGAAAATTCTCCCGCAAAATCCCCTCGCTCAAATTTTATGCGGTGTCTTTTGGTGAGATCGAAAAAAATCTCCCGCAAAATCCCCTCGCTCAAAAACGAGTGCGCAGACGGTACTGCAGTACGAACAATTAAAAACCAAGCCGTCTCACGCGTGTATGCATGCGCGTGAGCGGCTTTTTCCTAAATTACGAAAGAACGCAAAGAGAGCGCTTTGTTGCTTCCTTGCGTCGGAAAGGAGAGCCGTATGAAGGGCTATATTCATTCCATCGAAAGCTTTGGAACGGTAGACGGGCCGGGCATCCGCTTCGTTGTGTTTTTCAGCGGTTGTCCGATGCGTTGCCTCTATTGCCATAATCCCGATACGTGGAACATGGGCGGTATGTATATGACGGCAGACGAGGTTTTGGAAAAGATGCGCCGCAACCGCCCATTCTATCGCTCGGGCGGCATCACAGCAACGGGCGGCGAGCCAACGATGCAGCTCCCGTTTCTGACCGAGCTTTTCCGCCTTGCCAAAGCGGAGGGCATCCATACCTGCCTGGATACGTCGGGCATCCTCTTCTCGGAGGACGATGCATACGATGAGCTTCTGAAGTACACCGACCTCGTGATGTTGGACATCAAGCATATGTTCGCGCGCGAGCATCGCGAGCTGACAGGACATGATAATCGCCGCGTGTTCGCCTTTTTTGATTATCTTGAGAAAATGGGAAAATCGGTGCGCATCCGCCACGTTGTCGTTCCCGGTATCACGTATAAAGAGGATCAGCTGGCGGCGCTCGGTCGCTTCCTTAAGGGGAAAGAAAATATCGAAAGCGTTGAGCTTTTGTCCTATCACGGTATGGGCGTGCAGAAGTATAAGAAAATGGGGCTTCCGTATCCCCTCGCGCAAACCGAGCCGCTTTCGGCCGCCGAGCTTAAGCATGCTTATGAGATCGTGAATGAAAACCGAAAGGCGTGAGCCTTTTGAGAGTCGCCGCGAAGCATTGGAATCTTCAATGCAGAGCATCGAAAAATCCAATAAAATTATACAAAGAATATCAAATATTTTTAATGAATTTTGCCGAAAAAGGTATTGACAAAATAAAAAAGATGTGATAGAATATGTAGCATAAAAGCGTTGACGAAGAGGGCATAGGCAATGTCGCTTATCAGAGACATGGCGTTTGGTGCGAGCCATGAAGCGAGGCTATATGCTTGTAACTTCCGAGCCGAGGGGAAGAAAGGCACCTTCTGTGTTGAGTAGAACCTCTCCGTGATTGCCGCGTTAGAGCATATGGGCTGTTAGGCCTTGAGAGGCGCGTGAAGCGCAATTTGAGTGGTACCGCGGGTTCGTTTTCTACGGCTCGTCTCAAAGTATTCTATCTTTGGGGCGAGCCTGTTTGTTTTCGCCCTGCCGAAAAGGAGACTTAAAAGAACATGGAACAGATCAAAGCTTTGGACGTCAAGATCCGCGAAATGGCCGGGCGTATTCGTGAGCTTCGCACGATCGAGGGATTAACCATCGCCGAAATGGCGGAGAAAACCGGAGTATCCGAGGCAGAATATGCCGCTTGCGAGAGCGGGCTTTCGGATCTTAACTTCGCGTTTATTTACCGTTGCGCGCTCGTGTTCAACGTAGACGTAACGGATATTATCGAGGGTAAGAGCCCGACCTTGAAGTCCTACACTCTGACGAGAAACGGAGAAGGGCAGAGAATTCAGCGCGCACACGGCATGACCTATTATGCGCTTGCATCCTCCTTCCAGAACCGTATTGCAGAGCCTCTTCTCGTAACCAACCATTATGTTCCGGGCGCAGAGCATGCGGATATCGACGTAACCACCCATGAGGGTCAGGAGTGCGATATCATCATCGAAGGACATCTGAAGGTGCAGATCGGCGATCACAAGGAGGTCCTCGGCCCCGGTGACAGCATTTATTATAACAGCTCAACGCCGCACGGTATGATTGCCGTTGGCGGAAAGGATTGCCGCTTCTATGCGATCGTTCTCAGCGGAGGCATCGAGCCCGCGCAGACGACTTACACGCCGCCCATCCCCGCAAAGGCCACCGTTCGTGTAGACGACGAGGAGCGCGTATATAAGAAGTTTGTGGAAACCGAGGAAAACGAGATGGGAACGCCCACCGCCATCCGCTTCCACAATATCGAGAAGTTCAACTTTGCGTATGACATTGTAGACGAGATCGCAAAGAAGGATCCCGATAAGCTTGCGCTGTTACATATTGATAACGAAAAGAACGAAACCCGCATCTCCTTCCGCGAAATGAAGCAGATGTCCTGCCGCGCGGCAAACTATTTCACCTCTCTTGGCATCAAGAAGGGGGATAAGGTTATGCTGGTTCTCGGCCGTCATTATCAGTTCTGGCCGGCAATGCTCGCATTGCATAAGATCGGCGCCATTGCCATCCCCGCGATGAATCAGCTTCTCGACCATGACTTTGAGTATCGCTTTAAGGCCGCAGGCGTTAGCGCCATCCTCTGCACCGCAAAGGGCGAGGTTGCGCATCAGGTAGAGCTTGCAAAGAGAAATTCCCCCGATCTCCGTCACCTCATTATCGTTGGCGGCGAGCGCGAGGGTTGGCGTAATTTTGACGATGAGTGCCGTCTGTTCAGCACCCATCATGAAAGAACCGAGGACAGCGCCGGCGGTGATGACACCATGCTGATGTTCTTCACCTCGGGAACAACGGGTTATCCCAAGATCGCAGAGCACACCTTCAAGTATGCCCTCGGTCATTTCCACACCGCGAAGTATTGGCACAACGTTGATCCGAACGGACTGCACTTCACCATCTCGGATACGGGCTGGGCGAAGGCTCTTTGGGGTAAGTTCTACGGTCAGTGGATGTGCGAATGCGCAACTTTTGTTTACGATTTTGAGCGTTTTCATGCATCGGACATCCTTCCGATGTTCAAGAAATACAATATCACCACCTTCTGCGCGCCGCCCACAATGCTGCGTATGATGGTCAAGGAGGATATCTCCAAGTACGATCTTTCCACTGTTAAGCATATGACCACGGCGGGTGAGGCGCTGAACCCTGAGGTTTACCGCCAATTCGAAAAGGCAACCGGCCTGCAGATCCTGGAGGGCTTCGGTCAGTCCGAGAGCACGATGCTGATCGGTAACCTCACGGGCGCGTCCCATAAGATCGGCTCTATGGGTACGCCTGCCCCGATTTATGATATCGACGTTGTGGATGCAGACGGCAAGAGTGTTCCCGTCGGCGAGAGCGGCGAGATCGTTGTCCGCGTGGCAGACGGCGTTCCCTGCGGCCTCTTCAAGGGCTATTACGGCGATCCCGAAAAGACCGCCGAGGTATGGCACGATGGATATTACCACACGGGTGACACCGCTTGGCGCGACGAGGACGGCTTCTATTGGTACGTTGGCCGTGTGGACGACGTTATCAAGTCCTCGGGATACCGCATCGGTCCGTTTGAGATCGAGAGCGTTATCATGGAGCTTCCGTACGTTCTGGAGTGCGGCGTAAGCGCCGTGCCGGATGAGGTTCGCGGTCAGGTTGTAAAGGCCAGCATCGTTCTCGTGAAGGGAACGGAGGCGACCGACGAGCTGAAGAAGGAGATCCAGGAGTACGTTAAAACGCACACCGCACCCTACAAGTATCCCAGAATCGTTGAATTCAGAGATGCTTTGCCGAAAACGGCAACGGGTAAGATCCAGAGAAATAAACTGTAAGGCACATTCTCATGAACGGAAAACGTATCACCATTTTTTCAGGTCATTACGGTAGCGGAAAAACCAACATCGCCTTAACGTACGCGCTTTCGGAGCGTGCGAAGGGCAAAAAGGTTGCCATTGCGGATATCGATATCGTAAATCCATATTTCAGAACCAAGGATAGTGAGCAAATGCTCGCAGAGCAGGGCATTCGCCTGATCTGCTCGGAATATGCGAATACAAACATTGATATTCCCGCCCTGCCGCAGGATATATACGCGATCGTGGACGATCGCTCTCTCACTTGCATTCTCGACGTTGGAGGAGACGAGCGCGGCGCTCTGGCGCTTGGTCGCATTGCTCCCGCCATCCGCGAGGAAAACGATTATGACATGATCTTCGTTGCCAATCGTTACCGTCCCTTGACGGCAACGGTGGAGGGCGCAATGGAGGTGCTTCGCGAGATCGAGGCGGCTTGCGGCCTCTCCTTCACCGCGATCGTCAATAATTCCAATCTCGGCGCAGAAACCGAGGCAGAGGATATCCTTTCCTCCGTTGCCTTCGGAGAAGCGCTTTCGGCGGCCGCCGGCATTCCTTTGGTTGCCACCGCCGTAACAGCATCCATGCATGAGGCGCTTTCGGGCCGTATGCAAGGGCTCTATCCCATCCGCTTACAAAAGCATCTATAATAAAGGAGAATTTGAAATGGCAAAGCTCACTTTTAAAACCGATAAGTGCAAGGGCTGCGGCCTTTGCGTAGACGCTTGCCCCAAGGGTGTTCTCGCCCTTGCAAAGGACAAGATCAATCAAAAGGGACATCATCCCGTAGAGGCAATCAATGAAGCAGCCTGCATCGGCTGCGCCTTCTGCGCCACCATGTGCCCCGACTGTATCATTAAGGTAGAAAGGTAAGGTATTCATCATGGCAGAGAAAGTTTTAATGAAGGGTAACGAGGCCATCGCCGAGGCGGCGATCCTGGCCGGTTGCCGTCACTATTTCGGATATCCCATCACGCCTCAGACCGAGATCGCCGCATATATGGCAAAGAGAATGCCCAAGATTGGCGGAACGTTCCTGCAGGCAGAGAGCGAGATCGCGGCAATTAACATGGTATACGGCGTTTCCGCAACGGGCAAGCGCGTAATGACCTCCTCCTCCTCCCCCGGAATCTCCCTGAAGGGCGAAGGTCTTTCTTATCTCGCAGGTGCGGATCTTCCCGCTCTGATCGTAAACGTGCAGAGAGGCGGCCCCGGTCTCGGCGGCATCCAGCCCTCCCAGTCGGACTATTTTCAGGCAACCAAGGGCGGCGCGCACGGTGACTTCCATATGCTCGTTCTTGCTCCCGCCTCCGTGCAGGAGATGGCAGAGCTGACGGTGAAGGGCTTTGATCTTGCGGATAAATACCGCATGACCACCATGATCCTTGCAGACGGAACGATGGGCCAGATGATGGAGCCCGTATCTCTCGATTTTGCCGAGGGCGAAAAGGTAGAGAAGCCCTGGGCAACCAACGGAACGAAGATGGCGCGTCCCCATAACGTTGTAAACTCCCTGTTCCTGAAGCCCGAAATGCTGGAAAAGACCAACTTTGAGCGTTATGAGCGCTATGCGGCTATCAAGGAAAACGAGGTTATGTACGAGGAGTACATGATGGAGGATGCCGAGATCTGCGTTGTAGCCTTCGGTATCGCCGCTCGTGTTTCCAAGAATGCGATCAACGAGGCAAGAGCGCAGGGAATTAAGGTCGGTATGATCCGTCCCATCACGCTTTGGCCTTTCCCCGAGAAGGTAATTGCCGCCGCGGCAGACAAGGTGAAGAAGTTCATCTCCGTGGAGCTTTCCATGGGTCAGATGATCGAGGATATCCGTCTTGCGGTAAACGGCAAGGCGCCCGTAACCCTTTGCAACCGCACCGGCGGTATGATCCCCGCGCCCGAGCAGGTGCTTGAGGCAATTGCGGAAGCAGCGAAATAAGGAGGTAGAGAAAAATGGCAGTAGTATTTGATAAGCCCCATGCATTGGCCGATGTGCCGCTGCATTACTGTCCCGGCTGTACCCACGGTATTGTGCACCGTCTGGTAGCCGAGGTTATTGATGAGCTTGGCATCGAGGGAAGAACCATCGGTGTTGCTCCCGTAGGCTGCTCCGTTATGGCTTACGACTATTTTAACTGTGATATGATCGAGGCGGCGCACGGTCGCGCACCCGCGGTTGCAACCGGCGTTAAGCGCTCCGATCCCGAGAACATCGTGTTTACTTACCAGGGTGACGGTGACCTTGCCTCTATCGGCATGGCAGAAACCGTGCATTCCGCGGCAAGAAACGAGAATATCACCATCATCCTCACCAACAACGCGATCTATGGCATGACCGGCGGTCAGATGGCTCCCACCTCTCTGCCCGGCCAGGTAACCCAGACCTCTCCGTACGGAAGAGATACCGCGCTTTGCGGCTTCCCGATCAAGGTTTGCGAGATGCTCTCTCAGCTGGATGGCCCCGAGTATCTTGAGCGCGTTGCCGTAAACAACGTAAAGAACGTAAAGAACGCAAAGAAGGCAATCAAGAAGGCCTTTGAGAACCAGGTAAACGGCAAGGGATTCTCCCTTATCGAGGTCGTTTCCAGCTGCCCCACCAACTGGGGTATGACGCCTAAGAAGGCGCTCGAGTGGATCGACGAAAAAATGATTCCTTATTACCCCCTCGGCGTATATAAGGACAGATCGGCAGAGAAGTGAGGTAAGTGAAATGAGCACCACGCAGTATTTGTTTGCAGGCTTCGGCGGCCAGGGTATCCTGTTCTCCGGCAAATTTTTGGCATACAAGGGCTTGATGGACGGCGCAAACGTGAGCTGGCTTCCTTCTTACGGTCCTGAGATGCGCGGCGGAACGGCTTCCTGCAGCGTTATCATAAGCGATATGCCCGTCGGCTCTCCCATCGTATCCCGCCCCGACGTTCTGATCGCAATGAACCTCCCCTCTCTTGATAAGTATGAAGAAACGGTTGTTCCCGGCGGAACGATCTACGTGGATTCCACTCTTATTGAGAGAAAGGTAAACCGCACCGATGTAAAGGTTGTATACATCCCCGCAACCAAGCTTGCCTCCGATAACGGAACGCCCACTCTTGCCAACATGATCATCATGGGTAAGGTTCTCTCCGAGGAAGGCCAGTTTGAAAACGAGGAGGCCGTAATGGCTGCCCTCAAGAAGGTTATCTCCGCAAAGCGCGCCGATATGCTTGAGGTTAACATGAATGTTATGCGCCTCGGCCACGAGTACGCAGAATAAAAGGAGATAAAACGATGGAAATCAAAATCATCAGAAACGAAAATCCGAAGGTAAAGCCCGAAGCCGCAACCCTTGGCTTCGGTAAGTACTTTACCGATCATATGTTCATCATGGATTACAGCACGGAGGAGGGCTGGCATGATGCCAGAATCGTTCCCTTCGGCAAGTTCGAGATCCATCCCGCCTCCACCGCATTGCACTACGGCTCCGAGATCTTTGAGGGTCTGAAGGCATACCGCAAGGCAGACGGATCGATCCAGCTTTTCCGTCCTATCGAGAACATCCGCAGAATGAACCGCTCGGCAGAGCGTCTTTGCCTGCCCGAGATTCCCGAGGATATGGCGCTGGAGATCTACACGAAGTTCGTTGCGTTTGAGCAGGAATGGACGCCCTCCGCGCCAGGCACCTCGCTCTATATCCGTCCCTTCATGTTCGGAAATGACGAAACCCTCGGCGTGCATGCCGTGCATCACGCAACCTTCATGATCATCCTCTCTCCCGTCGGCTCTTATTACAAGGAGGGAATTAACCCCGTTAAGATCATGATCGAGGATGTTGATGTTCGTGCCGTTCGCGGCGGAACGGGTGAAGCAAAGTGCGGCGGTAACTATGCCGCATCCAACCGCGCAGGCGAGAAGGCCGCGCAGCAGGGCTATTCTCAGGTTCTCTGGCTTGACGGTGTGCATCGTAAGTACATTGAAGAGGTTGGCGCAATGAACGTTATGTTCAAGATCGCAGGCGAGATCGTAACGCCCGCGCTCGTTGGCTCGATCCTCCCCGGTATCACCAGAAAGTCCTGCCTTGAGCTTCTCCGCAAGGAAGGCTACAAGGTAAGCGAGCGTCTTCTTTCCATCGAAGAGCTTGAGGCTGCAATGGAAAACGGAACGTTGGAAGAGGCTTGGGGCTGCGGAACTGCCGCAGTTATCTCTCCCATCGGCGAGCTTGCATATAAGGGAAAGAAGTACACCGTTTGCGGTGGCAAGATCGGCGAGGTAACCCAGCATCTGTATGATACCATCACCGGTATCCAGTGGGGAAAAGTCGAGGATACCTTCGGCTGGACTTACCCTCTGAATAAGTAAAAATCAATAGCAAATAAAAGCCGAATCCGCCCCTGAAGCCGCGCCTTCGGGGGCGCGTCTAGTGCTATATTTGAGAACTATTGTTTACAAAAACAAACAAAACGGTAACAAAAAATGATCAATAACAAGTATTACGCCATCGATTGCCATTGCCATATCTATCCCGAAAAAATCGCCTCCCGAGCCGTTGGAGGAACGGATGCCTTCTATGGTTCTGTTTCGGTTGGCTCCGGACTTGTGGAGGATATGCTTGCAAGAGCAGACCGCGCCGGTATCGACCGCGCCCTGGTGCAATCCGTTGCAACAACGCCGCATCAGGTGCGAAGCATCAATAACTTCATCGCCGCCGAGGTGGCAAAATGCCCCGAGCGCCTGATCGGCTTCGGCGCGCTCCATCCCGCCTCCGAGGATATCGAGGGGGATCTTCTGCATCTTATCTCTCTCGGCCTTCGCGGCGTTAAGCTCCATCCCGATATTCAGGACTTTAAAATTGACGATTATCGCGCCCTCACCATCTACGAGGCCTGCGAGCGCCACGGCGTTCCTATCCTCTTCCATGCAGGTGACGGACGCTACGATCGCTCCAACCCCAACCGTCTCGTGCCCGTTCTCCGCATTTATAATCGCCTGAACGTGATCGCCGCGCATTTCGGCGGTTATTCTATCTGGGATCAGGCCGTGGAAGCCCTCGCGGGAATGCCGAATCTTTACGTGGATTGCTCCTCCGCCATGCCTTTTTTAACGGACGATAAGATCCGCGAATACATCCGCCGTTATGGCGAGGATCGCGTCCTCTTCGGAACGGATTATCCCATGTGGACGGGCGAAAACGAAGTGCCGCGCCTCCTCTCTCTCGGCCTCTCGGAGGAAGCCTATCGCAAAATCTTCTCCGAAAACGCGATCAAGCTTCTGGGGCTCTGATATTTTTGCGAATATTTTAGAAAAAACTTCGCGATAACTATTGATTTTTTATAAAAAATGTGCTATAATTCATAACATCTTAAAATCCGCGCCGAAAGGCGTATTCCATAAAGGAAGGTAAAAACCATGTTTAAGAATGAGTATCTTAACCAGCTGATGGCTCGTGTAGAGAAGAGAAACCCTAACGAGCCCGAATTCCACCAGACCGTAAAAGAGGTTCTTGAGTCCATCGAGCCCGTAATCGAGGCACATCCCGAATACATCAAGCTCGGCGTTCTTGAAAGAATCGTTGAGCCTGAAAGAATCATCAAGTTCCGCGTTCCGTGGGTTGATGACAACGGTTGCGTTCAGGTAAACCGCGGCTTCAGAATCCAGTTCAATAGCGCGATCGGTCCGTACAAGGGCGGTCTCCGCTTCCATCCCTCTGTAAACGAGAGCATCATCAAGTTCCTCGGCTTCGAGCAGACCTTCAAGAACTCCCTCACCTCTCTGCCCATGGGCGGCGGTAAGGGCGGATCTGACTTTGATCCTCAGGGCAAGTCCGATATGGAAGTTATGCGCTTCTGCCAGAGCTTCATGACCGAGCTTCAGAAGTACATCGGCGCAGACACCGACGTTCCCGCGGGTGACATCGGCGTTGGCGCAAGAGAGATCGGCTATCTCTTCGGCCAGTACAAGCGCCTTCGTGATGAGTTCACCGGCGTCCTGACCGGTAAGGGCATTCCTTACGGCGGCTCTCTCATCCGTCCCGAGGCAACCGGCTTCGGCGCAGTTTACTACACCACCGAGCTGCTGAGCCACTTCGGCGATAGCATCAAGGGCAAGACCTTCGCGATCTCCGGCTTTGGAAACGTTGCATGGGGAACCGTTCAGAAGGTAACCGAGCTTGGCGGTAAGGTTGTAACCATCTCCGGTCCCGACGGATACGTTTACGATCCCGATGGTATCAACACTCCCGAGAAGATCAACTTCATGGTTGAAATGCGCGCATCCTGCCGCAACCGTGTTGAGGACTATGCAGATAAGTTCGGCGTTCAGTTCTTCAAGGGTCAGAAGCCCTGGAACGTAAAGGCAGACATCCTTATGCCCTGCGCAACGCAGAATGAGGTTGGTATGAAGGAAGCAGAGCAGATCGTTGCAAACGGCGTTAAGTACTACGTTGAGGTTTCCAACATGCCCACCACCAACGAGGCAATCGCATACCTGAAGGCAAACGGCGTGATCGTTGCTCCCTCCAAGGCAGTAAACGCAGGCGGCGTTGCCGTGTCCGGTCTTGAAATGTCTCAGAACTCCATGCGTTACTCCTGGAGCGCAGAAGAGGTTGATGCAAAGCTGAAGGGCATCATGAAGAATATCTTCGATGCATCCATCAAGGCTGCAAACGAGTTCGGTCTCGGTGATGACCTTGTTGCCGGCGCAAACATCGCAGGCTTCATCAAGGTTGCAGAGGCTATGAAGGCTCAGGGCGTTGTTTAATTCGTAACTGAAAAAACAACAAAAATCCAATACAAAACCGAAAAAGAGAGAACCTCGCGTTCTCTCTTTTTTTGCATATTTTTGCACGATATGCAAATAAATGTAGTCAAAAATAAATGTTTCTGCATTTATCCAAAACCAACACCCCCTCGTAGGGGACGGCGCCTCGACGTCCCGCCTCATCCCGCCCCGCCATCTCCCTCGTAGGGGACGGCGCCT
>JAZQWS010000204.1:0-2884 GCA_045632465.1 Eubacteriales bacterium | reverse complement strand
ATGGCCGAGGGCAACGTAATCATAGCCCGCAAAGACGGATGCACCAACTACATCCAGACCACCGACCGAGATTTCCTCCGACTCGGAGGGCAGACCGCCCGCTACGAAGGGATGGCAGACAAGCACGCTTCGGCAATCGGGCGAGAGCGGCTCGGCCGCTAAGATCGCAAGATAGGCATCCTGCATTGAGGCGATCTTCCGATCGGGAAAATAGCGACGAAGCTCGGAAAGATGCGAAAAAGGAAGGAGACGGATCTCCACCTCGCCGTGCGCATCCTGCAATGTATAGGTCGTTAGCCTGCCTGCATAAGGGACGGCGATATGAATGCGCGTATTTTCAATCAGATCGGAGGCGAAGGAAAGGCGCTCGGTGCTATCATGGTTTCCGCCAATCACGAAAACCTCGATTTCCATGCGATAAAGCGCACTCAAAAGCTTGCCGAAAAGCGAGATGGCCTCGATGGGCGGCAGGAGGCGATCATAGACGTCTCCCGCAATTAAAACCGCATCCGGGCGCTCCTTTTCGCAAAGGGAGAGGATCTGATCCAGAATATATTCCTGATCCTCGATCATGGAATATCCGCACAGACGGATGCCGAGATGCAAATCCGAAAGATGCAAAAGCTTCATATCATTTCCTCCTTTTTTCATTACTACTATTGTAATATAAAATGAAACATTTTGCAAGGCTTAACGCGAATTTTAAGAAAAAAATACAACAAAAACAGGTGTTTCTCCATCAAAGAAAAAAGAGCCGATATGCTTTTACACATATCGACTCTTTTTTTTGCCAAACTCGTTTTGGCGAAGAGATTTTGATGATAGTTTTTCGTTCTTTCACCCGAAGGCGTACGAGGGTACGTCGAGAGGTGGAAAACGGAAAAATATCGCAAAATATCGAAGCCAAAAATTAACCAACCAGACCGGAACGCTCAATACCCTGCACAAGGTACTTCTGACAGAACAGGTAAATAATTACTAGAGGCAGAATGATCAGCAAGGAGCTGGTGTTCTGAATTGCGTTCTTATAGAGAGTCCAGCCCGGGAAGTTGGGATCCGAGAGGGTCTCGGGAATCTGAGAATAAAGCTCAAACATCGTCTGAATCTGCTCTTCAGCATCAGGAAGGAACTGATCCACATAGAAGCGGTCGGTCCACTGCCAGGAGAAGGAGAAGAGGAAGATCGTGATCATCATGGGCACGGAAAGCGGCAGAATGATCTGGAAGAAGGTGCGGAATACACCCGATCCATCTACATATGCCGACTCCTCAAGCTCATCGGGAACGCCCTTGAAGAACTGACGCATCATGTAGATATAAAGTCCGTTCTTAAACGCGAAGCCGCAGAAGGAGATGATCAAGAATGGCCAATACGTATCCGTCAGATTCAGAGTTTTTCCGAAGATCAGCTCGATAATTCCCTTATAATCCAGAACAAGCAGACGCGCAAGGTCGAAATTCTGGAAGTGAAGGGAGAGAGCAACCTCCAAAACCTTGGGAGGAATGATCATCGTTACAACTACCGCAAGAAGAACCGCGGTGTTACCCTTGAACTTAAACTTGGAAAGACCGTAACCGATCATACATGCGATGAAGGTCTGCACCAAAGCGGACATCAACGAGATCGTTGCCGTTGTGAAGAGAGCGCCAAGATAGTTGTTCTCAAGGATGATATACTTATAGATATCAAGCGTGAAGTTCTTGGGAATCAGAGCAACGGTTGCGTCTACCAGGTCCTCCTTCGTCATGAAGGAGGATGCGATTCTCGCAAGGAAGGGATACAGAATAACGTACGAGATGCCCAGCATCAGAAGGAAGCGCACAACGTTGATTGCAACGCGGATCCATGTGTTGGAAGCCTTGAGCTTATACTGCAATCTTTCCTTCAAGGAGAGCTTGCCTTCGTAATCCACTTGGATACGATTTTTTGTTTCTTTCATTACCATTGGGGTATTAGAATCCATGACAGCACCTCCTTAATCTCTTCTCTGATAGAAGATAAATGTGGATGCGATTGCGGCTACCAAAGCAACGAGCAGCATTACAATCACGAAATAAATCCAGTACATCGCCGACTTCTCATGAGGAAGGAATACGTTGCTGATGTGCTGCATTACCGTATTTCCGGACTTCGTGAAGGCATCGATCAGCGTGTATACTGCGTTTACCAAGATCATGGGAGAAATCATGGGGAAGGTGATCTTCCAGAAGGTTTCCCATCCGGTTGCACCCTCGATCTGTGCCGCCTCGTAAATCGAGGGGGAGATCGACTGAAGACCGGCAAGGAAGATAAGCATCTGTACGCCGGAATCGTTTACGATATCATAGATACTGTTAACGAGGCCTACAACGTAAGATACAAGCTCCTTACCAACCTTCATGTTTGCGAACAGCGCCTGGAAGTCCATAACGGAGATGATCTGCGCTGCACCGCTCTCCTGGCCGGAACCATCGTCTACACCGCCCTGCACGGCACCGGAAACCAGGTCGTTTGCGTTGATGGTTTCCATCAAGCCGGCAGAAAGAATAACGGGAACGAAGAAGATGGCACGGAATGCCGCACGGCCAAGCATCTTCTGGTTCAGAACCACCGCAACGAACAGAGAGAATACGATGATTGCAGGAACCTCGAAGATCAGCTGCTGCAAGCCCGAAACAAGCGTTGCTACGAACGTTTTATCCGTGAATGCAGTGATGTAGTTTGCGAATCCAACGGGGATATACTCCTCGCCGCCGCCCAAAGAGGACTGAACGTACGAAAAGCTGAGCCAGATGGAGTCGATCAGCATGGGGATATAAATCAGAACCAGACCGATCAGGAAGGGGGCTACGAAGAAATAACCCGAACGCGCTTTTCTTTTGTCAAGCGAAACCTTACGGCGTCT
>JAZQWS010000203.1:0-1086 GCA_045632465.1 Eubacteriales bacterium | reverse complement strand
CACCATGAAAAAATGCACCTGCCAAAACTTTGAAGATCTCCCGCTGATGCTGAATGCCACTGACCTGGAACATGCACTCGGCATCTCCCGCTCGTCCGCATATGAACTCATGAGAAAAGCCGGATTCCCGGCGCTGTGGATCGAGGGGCGCGTGGTAGTGCCGAAGGATAAATTCATCGAATGGGTGGAACGGAACACGGGAAAGTGAGGATGCTGAATGGAAAATGATTTTGACTCACCCGAAACCGCGCAAAAATTCTTCGACCGATTCTTCGCCTACGATCTGCTCGACCGCTATCCGAATCACAGGATCGCGACCGAAGCGGATTACTCTCTCCGCTTATTATGGAGTGCAGAAAAAGTCTGCATTCAGGATTGGGCGTTCAGCGGAGAGCGCGTCCGAGAAATTCTGTGCGAAAAGCTGACGATCGAGATCCTGCTCAACGCCATCGGCGCATACAGAATCTACTGCACCGCGCCGTGGGATTTGTCGATCATCATTCTCGCAATGCTGACACTCTGCAAATACGATCCGGATCTGCTCGAGCCGACGAAGATGAATGAGATCCGTCAGCAGAGCATGATCTGCTTTGCGGGAAGCGGCTTTGTCGATTATGCTAACGCGAAAAACAAAGCGGATTTCTTTTCGTACGCGAAAGGAAAATTCTTTCCGCTGCCCCAGCGCATTTTCAGTCTCGGTCTATCCTCGGGCGAGATTCTTGTGTATGCGTATCTGCTCTACCGCGAGGATCGGAAAACCTTCAAGTGTCATCCGAGCTACGAAACCATCGGCAAAGCAGTCGGCATGAGTAAAAACACGGTGAAAAAATACGTGGACGGTCTGCAGGAGAAGCGGCTGATTGAAACGTGCTACACGACGGTGCAGACGAAGGACGGTCGTGTACACAACGGCACGCTGGAATACACGATCCTGCCGCTGAACATCGCGGAGGAGTATTACGATGCGAAGCAGATGAAGCGGTTGGTGCAGGAGCAGGCGCGGGCGAGTATTTTCAAGAAACTTGCGAAATTCGATAAGAAGCGGGAGCGTTGCAAAGGGTAAAAACTGCGCTGCATATTCAAAGA
>JAZQWS010000202.1:0-6902 GCA_045632465.1 Eubacteriales bacterium | reverse complement strand
TCCCGCTCCTCCTGCAACGGTTACCAGATCGACCAATTTCTTGAAAAAATGATTTTTACAACAGCTTACAAGCTTGAAAAATTCATAATTGATGCCGAATGGGAGAAATTCCCTGCCGACGTTCAGAATCGCCTGCGCGGTTGCCTTATCGATCTGCTTGGCGCTTTGCTCTCCGGAACGAAGAGCGAGCAGTTTGAGGTTGGGCTCCGCATCGCAAAGAATACCTTCGGAACGGGCGATGTTGCCGTAATCGGCTCGAAGGATCGATTCTCTGCCTTCGGTGCGGCAACTGCTATGGGACACGCCTCCAATGCTTACGATATCGATGATGGCCACAATATCATAAGAGCCCATCCCGGTACATCTTTTATCGGTGCGCTTCTTGCGGTTGCTTATGATAAAAACGCTACATTGAAGGAACTTTTCACCGCGATGCTCGTTGCATACGAGGCGTCCATCCGCATGGGTGTGGCAATTATGGATTACTATAAATATGCGCATTCGAGCGGAACGTTTGGCTCTGTCGGAGTTGCTGTTGGTGTTGGAAAATTGCTTGGTTTCAATGAAAAACAGCTGAATCATGCGCTTTCTATTTCTGAATTTAATGCGCCTTTGGTTCCCGGAATCCGCAGCGTTGAATACCCTTCCATGAACAAGGACGGCGTTCCCTTTGGCGTTATGATTGGTATGCTTTCCGTGGCCGAAACCGAATGCGGCTTTACGGGTAATAAAAATCTTTTGGAAGCAGATGCGTACTCTCATCTTCTTGCGGATCTTGGCGAAAAATATGAGGTTCTCTCTTTGTATTTCAAACCTTATCCTTGTTGCAGATGGGCGCACCCCGCAATCGATGCCTGCATCGCGACGATGAAGGAAAATAAAATTTTGGCATCGGATGTTGAGCACGTAACCATCAAAACGTTCAACCGTGCAACGCTGCTTTCCAAAATCGAGCCCAAGTGCGCCGATGAAGCGCAATATAATATCGCATATCCCGTAGCAACTGCTATCGTGCATGGCGATTTTTCGATCGATCACGTAATGCCCGAGGCTTTTTCCGATTCTGCGGTACTTGACATGATGAAGCATCTTTCCTTTGAGACGGATGCAGAATTGGATCAGAAATTCCCGAAACAGAGAATCTGCCGTGCAGAGTTTTATACCAAGGACGGGAATGTCTATATTTCTAAAGACTTTGAGCCCAGCGGCGAAGCGCATGAAAACATCGGCGCGGATTGGCTTTCCGCAAAATTCCATCGCATTGCAAGATGTGTCATGAACGAAGAAAAACGCAATCGCGTTCTGGAAATGGTTTTGGGAGATGAAAACCTTTCCGTTCGTACGCTCGTGGATGCGATTAACAACATGTTATAAAAATCTGCAAAGGAGTGGCACATGTATAACTTTTTTGCTTTTATGGCGCGAATGAAACTTATTAAGCGCTGGAGCTTAATGAAAGCAAACGATCGCGAAAATATCGCTGAGCATAGTGCGCAAACCGCGCAGATCGCGCATGCACTCGCTATAATCAAGAATCGTTTGTACGGAGGCGATGTAAACGCTGACCGCGTGGCCACGTTGGCGCTTTATCACGAGGCGGCTGAGGTGATCACGGGTGATCTTCCTACGCCGATTAAGTATTATAATCCCGAAATTCGCAAGGCTTTTAAGGAAATCGAAAGCCTTGCGAACGAAAAGCTTCTCTCTATGCTTCCGAAGGATCTGAAGGAAGATTATAAGGATATCATCATTCAGGCAGAGGATACTTATGAGCATATACTCGTAAAGGCAGCAGATAAAATTTCCGCATACGTAAAATGCATCGAAGAGATGCGAAGCGGAAATCGCGAGTTTGCAAAAGCCGAGCTTGCCTTAAAAAAAGAGGTTGAAGCCTATTTCTCTCACCCTGAGATCGAATATTTTTGCACTAAGTTTCTTCCCTCTTTCAAAAAGACCTTGGATGAGTTGGACTGATGTTTTAGTACACATAAAAAACGACGCGACAAAAATCGCGTCGTTTTTTATGTGGGCACAAGGCGCGCGGATGTAACACACATGTTATTCCACATCAAACCGTGCATCACCAATTTTGAAGTATTTTACAGGCTCATTTGTAACAAAAAAGAAAAGCCTTGCAAAACAAGGCTTTTTTCATAGGTTGCATTTAGGTCTATTCGCATGAAGCGGGTAGTGGGAGTCGAACCCACCTCTCAACCTTGGGAAGGTCGCATTCTACCGATGAAATATACCCGCTGATTTTTACACGATTATTATAACAAATCAGTCGTGTAAAATCAAGTCTTTTTTTGCGATTTTTAAAAAATTTTGAATGTGCGCATCCTTCGCATCCAAATAGAAGACTTTCTATTTTCCGTTTAACTTTAAAAAAACACGGCGAAAAAAATCAAAGGGGATAACACAAAAGGCCAGAAAAACGATAGAAGAAAATTGACTCAGCGATAAAGGTGCTGATCTGAAAAGCGATCCACCGTAATAAATGATCCATACCTGTATCAACGCAATCGTGGATAGGATTAATAAAAACGGGCGATTTTGAGAAATTCCATGAAAAATCCAAAGGCGCTCGCTTCTGGTGTGAATGCAATTGAACAATCCGATAAAAATAAAAAGAGCATAAAAACCGGTTAAAAATTCAATGTTTTCAGAATTCGAATCAAAGTGTCCTTTCAATAAAATTCCCTTCAGATAAAGCACGCAAATGAGTAATGTGAAACCGCCGGTTATAAAAATCTGCCGCATCATATCTTTTGTCAAAATCGGTTCTGATCGTTTTTTAGGGCGTTCCTTCATATAGTAAGAAACCGTTGGCTCGCCGGCAAACGCCAGACCGCCTAAAGTATCCATAATCATATTCACCCAAAGCATTTGCACGATTGTAATCGGATTTTCAATTCCTATGAATTGGCCCAAAAAGGAAACGCCGCAAGCGGCGAGATTCATAATGAGTTGAAATGTAACGAATTTTCTTATGGAACGAAAAATGGTTCTTCCATAAAGAATTGTTTTTCCAATTGCGGCAAAATGATTGTTTAGCAGAACAATATCTGAGGCAGATTTTGCAATATCTGTTCCGCTTCCCATTGAAAAGCCAACATCTGCATTCTTCAACGCAGGTGCATCGTTAATGCCATCCCCTGTCATACCAACGACAAGCCCCATTTTCTGCGATATTTGCACAAGGCGCATTTTATCCTCCGGCAATGCACGGCAGATCACACGACAATTCGGCAAAATCGCTTCAAGCTCTTCATTGGACAGTTCGCGCATCCTTCCCGCTTCCAAAACAGATTGCTCACTTGCCTTTTTCAGAATTCCGCACTCTGAGGCAACGGCACACGCCGTTTCTCTACCATCACCGGTGATCATAACTATCTGAACACCGGCATTTTGCACCTCGGAAACGGCTTCTTTGACACCTGAACGCAGTTTATCACGTAAAGAACAAAAACATAAGAATGTATACCGTTCTTCCTTTTCTTGCTTGTAGCCGAACGCAAGAACACGCCTTCCGCTCCGTGCCTCTTCCTTATATAATTCCAACAGTTCATATGCCAAAATTGGAGCTACGCCACCGTCTGCATACATTTTGTCACACATCCCAATGATAATTTCGGGCGCCCCTTTGATCAAGCCAAGTTTGTCAAATTCACAATCCAGCGTAACCGTCGCGTACTTTCTGACACTATCAAATATGGATTGCTTCAATATTTTTGCTTTATAAGTTTTTTCTTTTGCAAAAAAGGTTGCAATTGCGCGATCTGTTTGATTTCCGCCAATAATCTTGTTTGAACTTATGCAAGCTTCGGTATTATATTGTGCGGATAAGCAAAGAACAGAGTGACGGTTTTTATCTATCCCTAAAGCCGAAGGAGATTTATATCTTTGTTTTAGATCAAAAAAAGAATCGACTTCAAGATTTCCCGTGGTAAGTGTTCCTGTTTTATCTGTAAAAAGAATGTTCAATGATCCGGCCGTTTCAATACCGACCATCTTTTTGACCATCACGCCATCCCGTTGCATTCTTCGCATATTGGATGAAAGAACTACTGTAATCATCATCGGCAATCCTTCCGGAACTGCAACGACAACAACCGTGATCATAAGGCTGAATGCATGCAACAACACCGACAAAAAATATGGGATATTCTTAATATCAAGGAGAATTTCCGAAGCAGAAAATCCATTATCTACAACGAGCGCAAAAAATAAATTTGTTATTCCAACGAGAAAAGCCATGAAATAACCAATCCGACTGATTTGTGATGCCAGACGCGCAAGACGCATCTTCAAAGGGCTTTCTCTCGTTTGCATTTGAACTCCGCTTGCAACCGATCCATAATACGTGTCTTTTCCTACGCGTCCGACACGCATAATTCCTTTTCCCTCTGTAACGATCGAGCCCCGATACACCCGCTCTGCATCTTCAAGGTTCCATTCTTCTTTTTGATCACTCTTTTGAGCCATTTTCTGCACCTCGGCTGTTTCTCCGTTTAGCGCTGATTGATTCACAAAAAGCTGCCCCTCGATTAACACACCATCAGCAGCTACGGATTCACCTGCATTCAAATATAGTACATCGCCGACAACAACTTCATTCTGAGGGATTTCAATCAACTGACCGTCGCGGAGCGCACAGACATTTTTTTCTTCCCCCTCTTTTTCCATCTTTTCAAAAACTCGCTCGCTCCCCCATTCAGAAACTGTTGTTACAAAGGCCGCGGTAAAAACCGCCAAAAGAATTCCTCCTATCTCGAACCAATTACAATTGCCTAACGAAAGGCACACGCGAATAAAAGTCGCAATCAATAAAACGCGAATAATAGGATCGGAAAGATTTTCTAAAAACTTCCCAACAATCCCCTTGCCTTTTCTTTTTTCAAGCGCATTCGTTCCAAACTTTGCTCTGGCGCTCAGCACTTCCGATGCGGTGAGTCCCGAAATCCTTGCGTTCATATAATCCCTCCGTTATGTCCTATGCAACTATATGAAAAATCTCGCAAAAAAATAACGCCCCCGAATGCTTTTCTCGGGAGCGTTATTTTTCTATTCTTGTAAATGAATTTACCCTGCGCAAGTACAGATGGCGGCCATTTTTTCATTTAAAGTCTTTTGATATGTAGCGTAATCCCTGCCATCGCAGTTTAAAGTTATATCCGCATATTTTTCATAGAGCGGCGATCGCTCCTCGAAGAGATCTCGAATGGTTTTTCCCGGAGCAAGCACGATGCCACGCTTGGAATAATCCCCAAGGCGTCTTATAATTTCATCAACGCCAACATAAAGATAAACCACCTTACCGTTTGCCTTAAAATTTTCCATGGCGGCCGGATAATATATCGCACTTCCACCGGTAGAAACCACGGTGTTTTCCTCCGCCAGCGAAAGAAGAACCTCTTCCTCTATTTTGCGGAATGAAGCAAGCCCATCCTCATTGATGATGCTTTGCAAAGCTCGTCCTGTTTTTTTTTCGATGGCTTTGTCTCCATCAATCCAACGATATCCAAGTGCTTTTGCAAGTTCAATTCCCATCATGCTTTTGCCGGAGCCCGGCATACCTATCAACGTAATCGTCATATCTTTACCCTTCGTTTATCTGTATTTCAAATTCTTTTTTTGCTTTAATAATTGTTGCGGATATAGGAGAAATAATGAATTTTGTTTCTTTTTGATTTCTGAGCAAGTCTTCACATTGCTCTGAAAAGGATATTTGCATCGATCTGTCCGACTGATTCAAAACCGTTAAATATACATACAGATTTTCTTTGCGATAAAACACAAGGTGTGTTCCTGTTAATGATACAAGAGAAAATTCACCACATTTATAAACAGAATTTTCTTTGCGAACAGCACCAATTTTAACGTAATGAGACAAAAGATCTCGATCTTCGTGTCCATATGGATACGGCATACGGTTGAATGGATCGGAATACCCCTCAATCCCAACCTCATCGCCATAATAGATCGTTGGGATTCCCGGAAGCGTTGCAATCACGGTATAAAGCATCTTCAATCGCTTGATTCCAAGTGCGCGCTCCTTTGCACTCATGCGTTTTTTGCACAGTTCAGCATTTGATGCTCCGCTTTTATGCTCTCCTGCCAAAGCGGTTAAAATTCTTTCCGTATCGTGCGTTCCCAGAAGATTCATTTGCACATCCAAGATGCGCTTCGGGGTGTTGGGGTATATCTCATGAAATACATAAAAAAGCTCAGAGGGATCATGCGTAAGCACGTAGGAAAGCAATGCCTTTCGCAAAGGATAGTTCATAACGCCATCCAGCTCTTTGCCGAGATAGTATTGCTTTTGAACACCGTACGAAACCTTATTGGAGGCATCCTCCCAAACCTCGCCATATAACAAGGCTTCGGGATTGTTTTCGCACAGCACGTGCTTGATTCCTGCGATAAAATCATCTGACAGCTCGTCTGCAACATCCAAGCGGAATCCCGCTATTCCCATGCGCGCGTACTTTTCAATCACGCCACCGCTTCCGAGAAAAAATCTGCGGCACTCCTCCCTATCAGGATGGATGCGAGGAAGAATCGGAATTCCCCACCAGCATGTATAGGAATCGGGGTACTCTTGGAATTCATACCAGGAAAAATAAGGAGATTCCTTGGATTGATACGCGCCAAGCGAAGTATACGTTCTTTTTTTATTGAAATATATGCTATCCGAGCCGGTATGATTAAAAACGCCATCTAAAATGATGCCGATATTGCGTTTTTTAGCTTCTGAAATCAGGCGCTGCAATGCCTCGTTGCCGCCGAACATAGCATCCACCTGCATATAGTCGCCCGTATCATATTTATGATTGAAATAGGCATCAAAAATCGGGCTGAGATATATGAGAGAAACGCCAAGCGAGGCAATATAATCCAAA
>JAZQWS010000201.1:0-2843 GCA_045632465.1 Eubacteriales bacterium | reverse complement strand
CCCGTATATCTTTTTACCGGATTTTTAGAGGCCGGCAAAACGAAATTTATTATAGAAACGCTTCACGATCCGAATTTCAATGATGGAAAGAAGCCATATCTTCTTATCTGTTGTGAGGAGGGCGAAGAGGAATATGATCCCGAGGTGTTGCCTCCCAATGTAAAGCTTGCGAGTTTTTCCGAGGAGCAGGCGGTAACGCCGGATCGCATCGCGGCGATGCAAAAGCGCGCGGGTGCGGAGGTTGTTGTTATTGAATATAACGGCATGTGGTCTTTGGATCATATTTATAATGCTTTGCCCGAAAATTTCAAGGTTTTTCAGGAAATCTTGATTGCTGATTCGAAAACAATTTTGAATTATAACGCCAATATGCGCCAGCTGGTTGTGGACAAGCTTTCCAGCGCGGAGATGGTTGTTTTTAACCGTTATAGTGATGCGGTTGATAAAATGGCGCTCCATAAGCTTGTGCGAGGTGTTAGCCGCCGTGCGAATATTTGTTATGAGGATCTGAATGGTGAGATTGAGTTTGACGATATTCAGGATCCCCTGCCTTATGATATTTCTGCATCAGAGATTGTGATAAAGGATGAGGATTTCGCCATCTTCTATCGCGATATGTCCGAAGAGCCCGAAAAGTATTTTGGAAAAACGATTTCCTTCAAGGGCATAGTTGCTTTGGATAAGGTGTTGCCGTCCGGTCAATTTGCGATCGGTCGCCACATTATGACTTGTTGTGAAGCTGATATTGCTTATCGTGGCGTTGTTGCTAAGGGAATGGGTAAGCTGAAGCTTGAAACCCGTGATTGGGTAATCGTGAAGGGAACTCTTGCAGAGGAATATTCGAAGCTTTATCGTACGCGTGGTCCTGTTTTGACGGTCAAGGAGATCGCAAGAGCGGAAAAGCCGGAGCAAGAGGTTGCAACCTTCTATTAAACTTCTCGCTGAAAATAAAAAGCTGTTTTGAGGTGTTAAATGAAAAGAGAGCCGAAAATTCCGTTTTCTGTGTATGCAGAGAGCGGTGAGGGATGCTTGATCCCCGCACATAAGCACAGCGATTCGATGGAGATCGTTCAGGTCTTAGATGGAAAACTGATGTTTTATGTAGGAACGGAACGTTTCGAGGCCGAAACAGGGGACTTTGTTTTCATCCCTGCGGATATGACGCATCGCATGGAATCGGAAGCACACGTTTCTTTGCGCGGACTTGTGTTCGAATCCTTCATTCTTGAAGAGAATATGGCGCATTTTGATACTGAGATTCTTTATATGTTCCATATTCAATCGCGCAACCGCATTGCACCCCTTGGAAAAACGCATCCAATCTATCCGATCCTGAAGCAGTATATGGCTGAATCATACGAGGAATTCGAAGCCAAGGACGTTTGTTATAAGCTTCCGATCCGCGCGAATATTTATTTGATGATGACGGCGTATTTGCGCCATTATTGCGGATCCAAGGATGAGTCGGAGCGCATAGTCTATCACAACGTTTTGCGTCTTCGTCCTGTTATGGAATACATAGAGGAAAATTATAAAGAAAAGATATATATCGACGATCTTGCGGAAAAGCTTATGGTGTCTCCCGATTACTTCACGCGTATGTTCAAGGAGTCTATCGGAAAAACGCCAATCGATTATATCAACGGACTGCGCATTAATCGTGCCTTGGAGCTTCTCGAAAATCCGCGCCTTTCTGTTGCCGCAGTGGCAGAGGAGATCGGCTTTTGCAATCCGAATTATTTTCATAAAATTTTCAAGCAATATATGGACGTGAGCCCAATTGCTTACAGAAAATCTCTTGTAACGGAAAACTAACCCATATACAAAATAAAACGCGCACGGAGCCGTAATTGCTCTGTGCGCGTTGCGTTTTATTTAATTTGTGTGATGTCGTAGGGGGTTGTTTGATAAACGAAATAATTGAGCCAGTTGGAGTAGAAGAGGTTTGCGCAACTTCTCCAGCGAACGATGGGCTCTTTCGTATCGTCGTTTTCGGGGAAATAGTTTTTCGGAAGTTCAATCGGGAGTCCCTGGTTTTTATCGCGAAGGTATTCCTTCTTGAGCGTGTCGGCATCGTATTCCGAGTGGCCGGTAACGAAGATCTGTCGCCCTTTGTCTGTAGAAGCAACAAAAACGCCTGCCTCCTCGGAGCTTGCGAGAACGCGAAGATCGGGAATCGCTTCAATGTCCTCTCTGCGGTTCATCGTGTGGCGCGAATGGGGAACAAGGAACGTATCGTCAAATCCTCTAAAGAGGATGGATCTCTTGTAGTCCAGCTTGTGCTCAAAAACGCCAAAGAGCTTCTTTTCAAGTGGATATTTCTGAACACCGTAATGATAATAAAGAGCCGCCTGCGCACCCCAGCAAATGTGAAGCGTGCTGGTAACGTGTGTTTTGCTCCATTCCATGATTTCGCAAAGCTCCTCCCAGTATTCAACCTCCTCAAAGGGGAGATTTTCAACCGGTGCTCCGGTGATGATCATTCCGTCGAAATTCTGATCTTTGATATCATCGAATACTTTGTAGAAGGAAAGCATATGCTCGGCGGACGTATGGGTGCTCTGGTGCGTTGCCGTTTGCAAAAGCTCAAGCTCCACCTGCAGGGGTGTGTTTCCGATCAAACGCGCGATTTGCGTTTCGGTCGTGATCTTTTGCGGCATTAGATTGAGCATAACGATGCGAAGAGGGCGAATATCCTGCGTGGTAGCGCGGGTTTCGGTGATAACGAAAATATTCTCCTCGTGCAGAATCTGCGTTGCGGGCAATTGGTTGGGAATTTTAATAGGCATAGCTTTTCTCCATTAAATTATGAATTGATGGCATCAAGCGCCTGCTTGATATCG
>JAZQWS010000200.1:0-1150 GCA_045632465.1 Eubacteriales bacterium | reverse complement strand
ATCGAGAGCGGCGCGGTTGGCGAGATCATGCAGATCGCATTTCAGGGGCAGCATCCCCTGCTTTATAACGAGCGCGCGAGATGGTATTTTGAGGAAGGAAAGCACGGCGGTGTCATCAACGATATCGCGATCCACGGTATCGATATCGTCCGCTATATGTGCGGCCTTTCCCCCGAAAAGGTGCTCGCCGCCAAGGAATGGAATGCCTATGCCAAGGAGGCGCCGCATTTCCTTGATTCGGGCGTATTCATGTGCGAGATGGAGGGAGGCTCCGTTCTCACGGCAGACGTTTCTTATGCCTCGCCGGACGGTATGCGCTATTCAATGCCCACCTATTGGGAATTTCGCATCTGGGGCACGGAGGGGATGCTGACCTTCTGCAGAAATCTTCCCGAGTTAACGCTTTATAAGAAGGAGTGCGACCATCCGGAAACGATCCATCCTACCCCCGCTCCCAAAACGATGCTCGAGGATTTTCTCGATTGCATCGCAGGAAAAGAGAAAACGATTCTCACAACGGAGGATACCTTGATTGCCACGGATATTACCCTGAATATTCGTGCAAAAGCGCATGAAATGTAAATAATAGTATTAAAAAAGCAGAGAATAAAGCGAATTTCGTATCTCTGCTTTTCTTTTTTTATTTTGCAAGCCAGCGTTCAAGATTCTCTTTTATAAAGGCGTCGTCGTTCAGATGGGGATACAGCCGATACACGCGATCGATCTCCTCAAGCTGACCGTCGGAGAGCGTTTCATCGGGGTTTAAGCACCAGATTCCCTCAAAAAGCCCCTGGCGGCGAAGCACCTCGTGCAGTCCCGCAATGCAGCCCTTAAAGCCGTTTGCCGTGTCAAAGAATGCCGCATTTGTGTCGGTCACCTCGTTTGCAAGCACGAGCATGTCGGCGGGAATCGCTTCCATATCGCGCACAGCTTTGCAGCGCTCAAAGATTTCAACCGCCCTTTTCGTCCAAACCGACCAATGCCCAAGCAAACCGCCAACGAAGGATTTTTCGTAAACCTTTCCGTCCTGCTCAAATTTGTAGTTGGAAATCAGGTCGATCACGATGTTGTCGTCGTTTCCGGTGTAAAGCGCGATTTTATCGCTTCGCTCGGAAAGTGCCGCCGCGCGCACAACGTCCAGCGTTAGATA
>JAZQWS010000199.1:0-1920 GCA_045632465.1 Eubacteriales bacterium | reverse complement strand
CGGAGGGTGCTCTCAAGAGACTTGAGCGCGACGTGCTTTCCGAAAAGCCCGATCTCGTGATCGTTTCCTTCGGCTCAGACGACTCTGTGGTGCATGGACCGGATTATATCGACACCTATACCGAAAATCTCAGAAAAATCTTTCTTTCCGCCAAAGAAATCGGCAGCGAAGTGATTTTTTTAACCGCCCCCATGGGATGCACATCCGTGCATTATCAGGTAAAGGGAAAAACGCTGCGAAAAATTGCCGCCGATGTGGCAGCCGTGCAGAACGAAGGGGTGAAAAGCCTCTATTTCCAGCGCGGGAAGGAAGCCGCAAGAGAATGCGGCGCGATGATCTGCGACGTGCAAGCCAAATGGAATCGAATGGCAGAGCTCGGCGTTGACACCGATGCTCTCCTCTCCAACCACATCAACCATCCCACAAGAGAAATGACGCATATGACAGCGCGGATGCTTCTTGATACAATGCTTTCGGAGGTTCCAAATGGCATTTAAAAAAGCCTTTTTTATCAAGCCGGACGAAATCTTTGATCCAAAGGATAGCTCGTATGCGCCGATGCTCAGGCGCCGCTTTACGCTGAAAGATTTGCCGAAAAAGGCCATCCTTTCGGTTGCGGGGCTTGGCTACGGATGCTATTTTCTGAACGAAAAGACGGTCACAGAGGATAAATTCATCGCCCCCTTCGGCGACTACCGAAAAACCGTTTGGTACACGTGCTATGACGTGACGGATAAGCTTCAAATCGGCGAGAATATTTTCGCTGTGATGCTCGGAAACGGATTTTACAACGAGGCGATCGGCACGGCCTGGGATTTTGATCTCGCCGATTGGCGGGATATGCCGAAGCTGATCCTTTCGCTCGAATGCGATGGCGAAGAGGTTCTCGTCAGCGACACCGAGTGGCTTTATTCCATGCGCTCCCCCGTGATTTTCAACCAGCTTCGCGAGGGCGAGCATTTTGATGCAAGACTTTATGATCCCGCTTGGAAATCCCTCTCCTACGACGATTCCGATTGGAAGCGCGTGCGAAAAGATGAAAATCCGCCGAAGGGCGTTTTGCGCGAATGCACCTGCGAGCCGATTCGCGAGATTTCGGAGCTTTCTCCCGTAAAAATTCAAAACATCGGATGTAAGCGCTACGTCTACGATTTCGGAAGAAATATTTCGGGCTACGCAAGGCTTTCCGTCAAGCAAAACAGCGGCGACAAGATTACGCTCCGCTTTGCCGAGCAGGTACATGAGGATGGCACTTTGAAGCTCAATGATATGGACAATCCGCATTATTACAAGCGCGGCGAATTTGCGCGCGACGTGTTCATCTGCTCCGAAAAACCCATGGAATGGAAACCTTCCTTTACATATCACGGCTTTCGCTATATAGAAGTGATGGGACTTGCGGACGAAAATGCCACGCACGATGCGCTGACTGCGATCGAAGTACATCAGGATATTCGGACGCGAAGCGCCTTCCGCTCCTCCAACGAGCTGATGAATACGCTCTTCCTTCTTGGGCAGAGGGCAACGCTTTCCAACGTCTTTTATATGCCGACCGATTGCCCAACGCGCGAAAAGCTCGGCTGGATGAACGATGCGCAGTCCTCGACCGATCAGTTTTTAACGGATTTTGCCCTTGAAGGGGTTCTTTCCAAATGGTGGCAGGACATTCTCGATGCGCAGACCGAAGAGGGGATGCTCCCCGGCATCGTTCCCACCCCGAAGTGGGGCTACCATTGGGGCAACGGCCCCGTTTCCGAGGGAACGCTTTTTGAAATCCCCTATCGCATTTTTCTGCACACGGGAGACGATGCGCTTCTTCGCAAGGGGCTTCCCTATTTCAAGAAGAGCCTTGCTTATTTTGACAGCCGAAAAAACGAAGACGGCGACATTCTTTACGGCCTTGACGACTGGGCCGCGCCC
>JAZQWS010000198.1:0-2075 GCA_045632465.1 Eubacteriales bacterium | reverse complement strand
GTGGCTTGAAACCGTGCCACCCATAGCGGCAATATCCGTCAGCGCGCGGCCAACGGCGCTGTCGGGAATCTCCATCGTAAAATCAAAGGTCGGCTCAAGGATCACGCCCTCGGCCGAGCGAATGCCCTGGCGCACGGCGCGATAGGTGGCCTGGCGGAAGTCGCCGCCCTGCGTGTGCTTCAGATGTGCCTTGCCGCGAATCAGCGTGATGCGCAGATCGGTCAAGGGTGCGCCGAGCAATGCGCCGCGATGCGCGCGCTCCTCAAGATGTGTGAGCACCAGGCGCTGCCATGAAAGACCAAGATCGTCCACCGAGCAATCTGCCTCGCAAACGATCCCCGAGCCAACGGGAAGCGGCTCGATCAGAAGATGCACCTCGGCATAATGGCGAAGCGGCTCAAAATGCCCGTAGCCCATCACGGGCTCGGCAATCGTTTCGCGGTAAAGCACCGTTCCCTCGTCAAAACCAACCGAAAGACCGAAGCGCTCCTCAATCAGCGTTTTCAGCACCTCCAGCTGGATCTCGCCCATCAATCGAACGCGGATGCGCTTTGCTTCGCTGTCATAATGCAGATCCAGCGCGGGATCCTCCTCCGCAAGCGTTTTGATGCGCGCAAAGGCATCCACAGCGCTCACGCCGTCCGGCAAAATCATGCAATAGTCGAGAACCGGCGTTAAAATATTCTCCGAAACAGCCTCAACCCCGAGTCCCATGCCCGCCTTCAGCTCCTTCGTTCCGTAGAGCGCCACCAAAGAGCCCGCAGTTGCTTCCTTCACGGGCTTGGATTTTTCGGCGGAGAAAACGCGGATTTCCTCGATCTTTTCGGAAATTTCCGTTCCGTCCGCTATCTTGAAGGAAATCTCCTCCTTCGGCCGCAGGCTTCCGCCCGTAATCTTCGCAAAAGCAATGCGCCGCCCGTCTGTATCGCGGGTGATCTTGAAAACACGCGCGCCGAAGATCGTTTCGGAATAAGGCGTTGGGATCGTGTAGGTATCGATATGGGAAAGAAGCGTATCCACGCCTTGGTTTTTCAGCGCAGAGCCGAAAAGGCAGGGGAAGATGCGCCGCCGCTTGATCGCGCGGGCAATCGACTCTCTTTTCAGAACGCCGTCCTCAAAAAATTCGGCCATCAGATCGGTATCGTGTGCGGCGGCCTCCTCATAAAAGGATTCGCATGCATCCGCTGTAAAATCCACGCAGGCGGGCGACAAATGCGTCCTTAAATTCTCGATCATTTCGGCTCTTCTGCCGCTAAAAAGATCACATTTGTTTACAAAAATGAAGGTTGGAATGCCCCTTTTCTGCAAAAGCTGCCAAAGCGTCTTCGTGTGCGGACGAACGCCCTCGGAGGCGCTGACCACCAAAACGGCATAGTCCTGCACCCAAAGCGTGCGCTCGGTCTCGCAGGAAAAATCCACGTGTCCGGGCGTGTCCACAAGGGTGATGGCCGTATCCTTATACTCCATCGTTGCCTGCGAGGAGAAGATGGTGATGCCGCGCTTTTTCTCTAGGGAATGCGTGTCCATAAAGGAATCTCCGCGATCCACGCGGCCGAGCGCCTTCGTGATACCCGTTGTATAAAGCATCGCCTCGGAAAGCGTTGTCTTTCCCGCGTCCACGTGCGCAAGAATGCCGAGAACGATTTTTTTCATAAGGCCTTCCTCCTTCCGTTTTGTTTCGCCGCAAAAATTCCTGCGGCCTGCATTTTCATCCCTAATAGTGTACCACATCTCATAAAAAAAGTCAATGAAGCAATGCATGGATCGGATTTCTTCACTTCAAAATTTTATGCAGCGTGTATTTTCTCAAAGCCAATGACACAAAAACAAAAGAAAAAGCGCAAAAAACGAAGGGATAAAAACCGAAAATCCCTTGCAGTTTATATTTTCTTATGCTATACTTAAATATAAATAAAAATAAGAGGTGCCAATGATATGAAAAAAAGCTATTGGATCTATAATCAAGGTGATTACGAAATTTATCACACCAACCTCGTCAACTCCCGCCGCCAGGAATTCGGCGTTGACTACCCCGTTGTCTGGAAGGTTTACGGCGTTGAACACAAGGTGGATTT
>JAZQWS010000197.1:0-2368 GCA_045632465.1 Eubacteriales bacterium | reverse complement strand
TATGATGCGGCATGGAAAACCGAATTTGAGAAGATCAAAAAAGAAATTGAAAATGCGCTCGGAAGCCTTGCCATCTGCATCGAGCACGTGGGAAGCACCGCCGTGGAGGGGCTTTCGGCCAAGCCCTGCATCGATATCGATGTTGTGATCCGCGATGCATCGGATCTCGGATCCACGGTTGCGGCGCTTGCGCGCATCGGATACGTGCATGAGGGCGACCTCGGCATTACGGGCCGAGAAGCCTTTGATTATGCGGACAAGCCGCATCTTATGAAGCATCATCTGTACGTTTGCGCGCAGGGCTCAGCGGAGCTTTTGCGCCATATCGCATTTCGCGATTTTTTAAGAGAGAATCCCAAGGTGGCGGAGGAATACGGCCGCATCAAGCGGGAGGCGGCAAGTCTTTTTCCCGATGATATCGAGCGCTATATTGCATATAAATCCCCTTGCATCGAACGGATTTACAAAACGTGCGCTCTGAAATAGTGTTGGATTATAATTTTCTATCGCCTTACGGCGGAAGGGAGAAAAAATGAAAAAATACGTAAAGGTTGTGGCTTTGGGGCTGGTTGGTTTGTTTTGCGGAAGCGTGCTTTTGCAGTTTGGCTACAATATGCTCTTCGTGAAAGCTTTTGCGGCGGAAACGACCAAGGGCGGCGACGGCAAGCTGACCGAGATGCTCTATCAATCCGAATTTCTGGAGGACTCCTATTTTGAGGATGCGGTCTTGATCTCGGCAAATCTTGAGGGCGCGATCGAGCGCATTGATATCCGCGAGGATTGCGCGGATTTCACGGCCTGCGGTTTGATCCGCTTTTATCTTGAAAACGAGCATCGTCTGGCAGAAGAAAACAAGGAAGAGATCAAAAAATGCCTGACGGGCTTCAAATACTGGATGGATCAATACGATGGCATAAAGGATAGCATGTGCCATTGGAGCGAAAATCACCAGATCCTCTTCGCCGTTACCGAATATCTTGCGGGGCATGCGTGGGCGGATGCTACCTTTGCAGACGGAAAGACGGGCAGTGCGCACGTGGAAATGGCAAAGGAGCGCATCGAGGCATGGATGTATCAGCGATACTATTACGGCTTCAACGAATATTATTCCAATAACTATTATCCCGAGGATATGGCGCCCATGGCAAACTTTATCCAGTTCGCCGCGGCCGAGGATGCGGATATGGTGGATCGCATGAAGATCGTGATGGATCTGATTTGGATCGATATCGCAACGCAGTCTTATAAGTACGTGGATGCGGAGGGCAACACGCAGTATGCCTTCATGTCCGCAAGCGGAAGAATGTATATGGACAACAAGGCGAGCGACGATACGGGCAACCGTCTGCGCCCCTACATAAATCTCGTTCTTGAAAATGGTGAGGACTATAAAACCAACAGCAACCGCTTCTTTGTTTGCTTCAGAAGAATGTATGAGGCAGAGGTGAACGGCGCGCCGATCTATCAGCTTCCCGAGGTGATCCGTGAGATCTTTAACGATACGTCGGAAAAGCAGATCGTGAAGTCAAGCAACGGTATAACGATCGCGGAGCTTGCAGAGGAAGGGCTTCTCGGCGATGAGGTTTCGCAGATCATGATGCAGATGGGTATGGAGGCTTTTTCCAACAAGGAGGTTATCGACAATTCCATCACCTATCTTAGAAAGAATAAGCTCTTTAATAACGAATTTCTGAATGACTTCAAGCTCGTCAATCTCTGGCCGCTGACGGTTACGGATAGCCTCGGTCTTCTTTCCGGGCTTCTGAATCCCTCCACCAACGGAAAGGCCATTCAGCGCTCTAGCGTTTATACCTATCAAACGCCATATTATTCCATGAGTACCTCGCAGGCGCATTTTGCGGGGGATTATGCAGATCAGCATCAGGTGCATCTTTTCACGCTCGGATCGGATCTCTCGGTTTATAACTCCCAGCCGATGCGCAACAGCACGCGCAGCCAGTATTGGGTTGGATACGGCCGTTTGCCCTATTCCGTGCAGGATGAAAACGTGAATATCTCGATCTATGAAATTCCTTCTAAGAAGGGAATGCTCGAACCGCATATCGTGCAGTATACGCACGCGTATTTCCCTGTGGGGCTTTTCGATGAGGTGAACACCGATTTTCTTAGCGAGGGATATATCTTCGGCCGCAAGGGAGATACGTACGTTATGATGCGCGCCCTCTCTGACGGAGAGGGAAGCCTGATGTTCAAAAACGATATGCCCGGCGTTACGGAGGCGGATCTCGCCAAGGATAGAGAGAAGATCAAGGAAAGCGTTTGCGAATTGATCGAGGCGAGCGGCGATCTTCGCTATGATCTCATTTTTGAGGGCGGAGAAAATCATGCATGGATCACCGAGCTCGGA
>JAZQWS010000196.1:0-3298 GCA_045632465.1 Eubacteriales bacterium | reverse complement strand
CCCTCGGGGCGATGGAAGAAGTGCGCGCGGTTTTTCACGGTGTGGCTCTCTCCGTTTTCATCCACCAGGGTGAACGTGCGGTAATTTCCGAGAACGTAGGGCACGCCCGCGATCTCCTCCATGCCGTGCATAAAGGTATTGCGCGCAAAGGGACAGCCGAGAAGGAGGATCTTTCCCTTATAATCCGCAAGCTTGCGGAAGGGGGAGTGCGGGCCGATGGGCGTATCGTCCAGCTCCACGCCCTCGCACATTTCGTCCCTGTATTTTCCGATCACGCAAACCGAATGCGTGGGGTGATTGGTTCTCCGAACGCCCTCGGTTTTGCGAAAGGTTTCCGTGATCAAGCCAACGCAGGAGGGCGTTGAAAGATTCGAAAAATAAAGATCCTCACAGGAGGTGGCATAGGATAGTGCGGGAAGCATCAGCGTTCCCTCCTCCGAAAGCACGGCGCGCAAGGCGGCGATCACGGTTTGGGCACCGCCCTCCACCTGCCCCATGGACTTTAAGGAGGAATGCACCATCAAAACGTCTCCGGCCTTAATGCCAAGCGCAAGAAGATCGTTTTTTATTATTTCAAAGGACGTATTCATAAAAAGATCACTCCATTGTTCAAAATCATTACCATTAGAATAGCACAAACAACCGCCGAAATCAATAGAAGAAATAAAAATAAAACGAGCGAGGATGTATTTTTTCATCCTCGCTCAAAGCTTATCCAATCAGCCAAGCGTTTTCAAAAATTCAATGCAGATCTCTGCCTCGGCAAGACCGCTGGGCTGAAGCGTTTCGCTCTCAACCACCATGGCAATGCCGTTTTTGCTTGCATATTCAACCACGTCCTTCACAGGTGCCTCGCCCTTTCCGAGCGGCATGCCCTTGCCGCCCATAAAGCCGTCCTTCAGATGGATCACGTGGATGCGATCCTTCAGTCTTTCCATCACCGCAATGGGATCGCAGCCCGCATTAAACGCCCAGTAGGTATCGATCTCAAAATGCACGTTCGTTTTATTCTCGATGATCGAATGAATGGTCGTTCCGCAAGGGAGAACCTGAAACTCATGGGAATGGTTATGGTAACCGAGGCGAATGCCCTCTGCCGCAAGAATCGGCTGAGCAAAATTCATCACGTTGCAAAAATCCTCGATCTTTTCCCTAGAGGAAAGATCCGCGCCGGGAACGATATAATCGGTGTTTCCGATCGCCTTGTGATAGGCAATCGTTTCCATGATCTTCGAGGGGCGAAGATCGCCCACAGGAGAATGTGTGCCGGAAACGATCAGGCCCGTCTCATCGAGCATCGCCTTCACTTGTTCTGCGCTATGGTCGAAAAATCCTGCGAATTCCACATACTTATAGCCCATGGCCGCAATCTTTTTCAGAGTTTCCTTCATATTTTCCTTCATAGCGTCACGCACGCTATAAAGCTGAATGCCGTATTCTCTCATAAAAAGCCTTCCTTTCGGATTTTATTTGCCTCCATTATATCACAAAGATGACAAGTGGGCAAGGGATATATTTTCATCTTTTTGCACGATATTGACATTATTTGAATTTCTCTTCGTTTTCCTTGAAGATAAACCATCCGGCATTCCTTTTTTATTGCAGACGCTCGATGGCCTCTGCCGCGGCCTTCCGCAACGCGAGCTCGCCGCCGTTTTCCACGCAATACCGATAATACGGAAGCGCCTTTTCCTTATCCTCGAGCTTTTCATATATCTCGCCAAGCTGATAATGCACGAGCACCGTCCCTAAGGGATCCAGCTTCGGAAAGGACTGCGAAAGCAACCCGAGATTGTAAGCCTCTGCCAGCTTGTAATCCTTCATCGCCATCGCACGATCGCTTTTTATAACGGAATCCACCAAAGTGCGGCAAAGGAAATTCAGCTTTTGCTTTTGAACCTCAGTAAAAAGCGCTTCCGCCTCCTCCGTTTTACCTTGAGAAAACAAAACCGACACCTTGATCAGGCTTGCAAACGCCTTCTTTTTCTTCCCTGCGACCGCAATCATTGCATCAGCTGCGGCCAAAGTTTTTTCCTTTTCATTCAAGCAATCGTACGCCAGCACAAGAAGATAGCAAACGTACACCCCCGGCCGATTCACGACAAGATTTCCGGAAGACTGCAAATTCTCATATTGGCGGATAAACTCCGCAGGCTTCAATTCCTTGCGAATCCATCGGTTGCCCGAATTCACAAGAATGCCTTCTCCCTCGGCATACCGCCCCCAAAATATCAACAAAGTTCCAACGCCGAGGGCAATGCCGCCAAGCCAAAGGAGAACGCCGCTTCCTATAAATCCAATCGATCGAAACAAAAGCCCAACGGCAATGCAGCCGCCGCCGAGCCCCCAATAGGCCAAAACGATCAGCGCAATTTTTATAATGGATTTTTTGGTTAAAATCATATCTGTTTGCCCTTTCTCATTACAAAAGAACCGACGTTCCCTCCCATTCCTTCTCGGGCGAAATTCCCATCAGATGCGCGATCGTGGGCGCAACGTTCAGAAGAGAAAGAGGGCGATCGATTTCGCCGGGCGCAAAATCCTTGCCATAGAAGAAGAGCGGGATCGTCATATCCTCCGCCATCTCGGTTCCGTGCGAACGCTCGTGTCCGCCGTGATCCGCCATCAGAATCACGGAATAGCGATCACCGAATTTCTCGATCACGCGCTTTACGTTATCGATCGCGATCGAAATGCGGCGCAGATATTCCACGCTCATCCAGCCGTTGTCATGGCCGCCCTTTTCATCTGTTTCCACCATATAGAGGAAAACGAAATCCGGCGCAACCTCCTCGATGGTTTGGATGGCGGCATCCGCCAAAACTGTGTCCGAGCTTTCCTTTGCGTAGGCATTGATATAGGTTGCATAGGTCAGTGTGCCGGGAAGCGCAATATCGCGCAGAGGCTCCCAGCCGTAAAACATTGCGTTCACGCCGCCCTCCGCTTCGATTTTTTCAAAAATTCCCTTCACGGGGCGCACCTGCGGCACGTATGTATTGGAAAGAATGCCATGTCTTTGCGGCGTCACCGAATGCGTCATCGAAAAATGGCAGGGGAAGGTCACGGAGGGATTCATCGAGCTTGCCTTGTAGGTATAAGCACAGATCTTTTCAAGCTCCTTCGCGTAAGGGTTGCCGCATTGTTGCATCCCATCCGGGCGCATACCGTCAATCGAAATCAAAATAACCTTGTTTTTCATAACTGTTGTTTACATTTTCGGCAAAATCAAGCCGTTAATCTGCTCCTTATAGTATTTATTTTCTTTTGCCTTGATCACAAAGCAATGGTTTCCTTTTTC
>JAZQWS010000195.1:0-3198 GCA_045632465.1 Eubacteriales bacterium | reverse complement strand
TTATAACACCAAAAGTGCGATTTGTCAAGCCTTTTTTCAAAAAAAATGCTTTTTCGGAAAAAACTCACGCTTTTTCTACCGGCTTGCACTTAACGATCGCTTCGGTTACGTTCTTCAGAACAAGCTCGCCCTTTTGGTTATTGGCCTCGATCGTGATCTCAACGTGGCCGGTTTTTTCATTTCTTTTGATCAGATTCGTGATGGTTGCCCTGCCCGAAAGCGTATCCTCGGCGTACACGGGCGCCGTCCACTCGATCCTGGTGGATTTCCCTGCAAGAAGCGCATCTTCATAAAAGCTCACCTCAAGATACTTCGCCCAAACCGACATAAAGGACATAACGCCCGGGGCGATCAAACCGCCGAAGGGGGTGGATTTTGCGTACGCCTCGTCTGTATGGAGAGGGATATTGTCATATTCCTCGGCAAACGCAATCATCTTTTCTTTATGAATAACGGTGGATGCAAGATCCACCGTCATTCCTATTTTCAGTTCATCAAAATACATATCTTTTTGAATTATTTCTTCAATCCGAGAATCTCAACAGATTCGTCGCGCATCTTGTATTTCAGAATTTTTCCTGCGGCATTCATGGGGAATTCGTTGACGAAGAGGAAGTATCTCGGAACCTTGTGTCTTGCGATGGATGCGTTTCCGAATTCCTTCATCTCATTTTCGTCTGCGGTTTCGCCCTTGTGGAGAATCACCCAGGCACAGCATTCCTCGCCGTATCTCTCGTCCGGCACGCCGACAACCTGTACGTCGCGCACCTTGGGGTTGGTGAGGTAGAATTCTTCGATCTCGCGGGGGTAGAGATTTTCGCCGCCGCGGATGATCATGTCCTTCAGACGACCGGTTACCTTATAATAGCCGTCGGGGGTTTTCATGCAGATATCGCCGGAATGCAGCCAGCCGTCTGCATCGATGGTCTGCGCGGTTGCCTCGGGCATCTTGTAGTAGCCCTTCATGATATTGAAGCCGCGCGCCACGAATTCGCCGCTCTCACCGGCGGGAAGCTCCAGGCCGGTTTCGGGATCGATGATCTTGCATTCAACGCCGGGGAAGGCGCTTCCAACTGTTTCGACACGGTGGTCAAGATCCTCGTTTACCTCGCCCATCGTGCATCCGGGGGAGGCCTCGGTCTGTCCGTAAACCGAGATGATCTCGCGCATATTCATCTCCACAGAGGCGCGGCGCATCAGATCTGCGGGGCAGTTTGCGCCCGCCATAATGCCCGTTCTCATATAAGAGAAGTCGGTCTTGGCGAAATCGGGATGGTTGAACATTGCGATGAACATCGTGGGAACGCCGTTGAAGCAGGTGATGTGCTCGTCGTTCACGCAGGCAAGAGAGGATTTGGGGGAGAAATAAGGGATGGGGTAAAGCGTTCCGCCATGCGTCATCATCGAGGTCATGGAAAGAACCATGCCGAAGCAATGGAACATGGGCACCTGGATCATCATGCGGTCTGCCGTGGAAAGATCCATGCGGTCGCCGATGGTTTTACCGTTGTTCACGATGTTGCGGTGCGTCAGCATAACGCCCTTGGGGAATCCGGTCGTTCCCGAGGTGTACTGCATGTTGCAAACGTCATCTGGCTTCACGAGGGAGGCGCGTCTGCGAACCTCCTCGCGGGGAATGAGAGAGGCGCGGGAAAGCATCTGCTCCCAGTTGAGGCATCCCTCCATATCGAAGCCAACGGTGACAACGTTTCTGAGGAAGGGAAGATTCTTGGAGTAGAGGGGGCTTCCGGGCTTGAGATTTTTCAGCTCGGGGCAAAGCTCCTCGATGATCTCCTTGTAGTTGATGTCCTTGCAGTATTCCACCATCACGAGGGTGTGCGTGTCAGACTGCTTGAGAAGGTATTCGATCTCGTGGATCTTGTATGCGGTGTTTACCGTTACGAGAACGGCGCCGATCTTCGTGGTTGCCCAGAAGGAGATGAACCACTGGGGAACGTTCGTTGCCCAGATGGCCACGTGGTCGCCCGCCTTTACGCCGAGAGAGATCAGAGCGGCGGCGCATTCATCCACGTCGCGGCGGAATTGCTCGTAGGTTCTCGTGTAATCCAGAGTGGGATACTTGAAGGCGTACTGGTCGGGATATTTTTCCGCCATCGTGTCCAGAACGTCGGAGAAGGTAGCGTCAATAACATCGTACTTCTTCCAAACGAACGTACCGCTCTTGTCGCGGTTATAGTACGCGCGGTCAAAGCTCTTCTTCTCGCGGGCGAGGGAAGAGATGTAGTTGGTAAAGTGCGTCAGAACGATATCCGCGTCGCTGATCTCCTCGTTCCATGCGGCGGCGATAAAGCCCTCGTAGTTCAGGGAGGAGAGCGCGTTCAGGAGCTTCTTAACGTCAAGATCGCCCTCGCCGATCAGAACGGTCTTGCCGTCCTTCATATCGCCGAGACGAACGTATTTGATATATGCGCCGAGGTTCTTGATGGTGGTTTCTGCGGTTTCGCCTGCCTTGAAGTAGGTTCCGCGCACGTTCCAGGAAGCACCGATGGCGGAGGATGCAAAGTGATTGATGATGGCGATCACGTTTTCGGTTTTTGCAAGGTGGCCAACCGTTTCGAACAAAACGTTTACGTCAGCCTTCTCTGCGCTTGCGAGCGCGGCGGAGAGCTTTTCGTCCAGAACGTCGAAGTCAACCTCTCCCTCGGTGTAAACGATCACGTTTTCGATGCCGGATGCGGCCGCCATATCCACGTATTTCAAGGTCAGCTCTGCCGTGGTGGCCTCGCTCTCGATCGGCGCGGGCATACGGAGCGCAGAAACCGCAAGATTTCTGTTCACGAGCTTGCGCTTTGCATCCGCGATGCGATCGCGTCTTAATATACTGTCGTAATGCGCGCTTCTCTCGCCGATGGCATCGAAGATCTCGAAGCCCTCGAAGCCGTAATCGTAAGCGAAACGGCAGGTGTCAAGAAAGGAAGCGCGGCTTACGTTCTTGGTGGAAAAAACTATCTTCATTATCCTTTACGCCTCCTCAAATACTATCTTGTTAAGCGCGTTGATATATGCTCTGATACTTGCGGCAATAATGTCTGTGGAGGTTCCGTTGCCCGAGTAAAGCTTGCCGCCAACGCGGAGTCTTACAAGTGCCGAGCCAAGCGCCTCCTTGCCCTCGGTTACCGACTGTACCTGATAATCGTCAAGCTCGTAGTGGTGACCGATGCACTGCTCGATTGCACG
>JAZQWS010000194.1:0-2849 GCA_045632465.1 Eubacteriales bacterium | reverse complement strand
AAGGTTGGCCCTTCGAAGACGATGGCGCCCCGCGATCCCTCCACCATCGAAGAGATCGAGCTTTTTGAGCCGCAGGGCATCGAGGACAACCTTGATCCCACCTATCGCCAGCTTGTGGACGCCATTGAGGGGGCGCCGCTGAAGATCCTGCCCGAGCAGGCCTTGCGCGTTGTGCGCGTGATGGAGGCGGCCTTCAAGTCGGCTGAGACCGGATCGGCCATCAAAACCGAAATCTAATTTTTCAAATATCAAAAGGGTTGCCGCAATTCTCAAAAAGGACGGACGGCAACCTTTTTTAGCGCATTTGTTTTGCAATATTTTATATCTTTCATATAAAAATTGCAAGATATTGAATTGCTATTATAAAATTTCTGTGCTATAATAGAGTAAAAACTTTATGACAGACTGGAGCTTACTTATGAAAAAATACGTGCTTGTCGGCTGCGGTATGCGCGGCGTTCTCTCGTATGCCGTTCCCATGGTGAAGGAATTTTCGGATTGCGCCGAGCTCGTTGGCGTTTACGATCCTAACAAGGGGCGCATGAAGCTCGTGAGCGAGCTTTGCGAAAAGGAGATCCCCGCCTTTGATGATTTCGACACGATGCTGGACGAAACGAAGCCGGATGCCGTGATCGTTACCCCTCGTGATTGCGATCACGCGGAATACGTGATCCGTGCCATGAAGAAGGGCTATGACGTGATCGTGGAAAAGGCGCTGACGACCACCTTTGAAAACGCCGTTGCCATCCGCGAAACGCAGAAGGAAACCGGAAAGAATCTGACGGTGACCTTCAATCTTCGCTATCATCCGCTTTACAAAAGACTGAAGGAGCTGATTGCCTCCGGCGTTGTCGGCAAGGTGCTGAGCGTTCATTTCGAATGGCTTCTGAACACCAACCACGGCGCGGATTATTTCCGCCGCTGGCACAGCCGCCGCGAATGCTCGGGCTCTCTGCTCGTGCATAAATCCACGCATCATTTCGATATTGTGAACTGGCTTCTCGAGGAAAAGCCCTTGCGCGTGAATGCCTTCGGAACACTCCGCTTCTACGGCCCGAACCGCGAGATGCGCGGCGAGCGCTGCCTCACCTGCCCGCACAAGAAAAAGTGCCGCTTCTACGTGGATATCGAGGCAGACGATGAGCTTCGCGAATTCTACTACAAGAACGAGGCTGAGGATGGCTACATCCGCGACCGTTGCGTTTTCTCGGATGAGATCAACATTGAGGATTCCGTTGCCGTGAACGTGCAGTATGACGGCGGCGCAATCATGAACTATTCGCTGACGGCGCATTCTCCCTACGAGGGCTGCCGCCTTGTGATCAACGGAACGGACGGACGCCTGGAGGCGACCGAGAGAAAGGATCAGATCGTTGACTACAAGGAGGTCAGCGCCCAGGAGGTTACGATCTTCAATCGCCGCGGCGAAAAGATCCGCATGGAGATTCCGCTCGGCAACGACGGCGAGGGACACGGCGGCGCAGACGAAATGATCCGCGAGAGCCTCTTCCGCGAAAAGTCCAAGGATCCGATCGGACAAAATGCAAACGCAGAGGCCGGACTTATGTCTATTGCGATCGGCATGGCGGCCAATATTTCCATGGCTGAAAAGCGCCAGGTTTCCATTGGCGAATTTTTCACCGAGCTGAAGGATAATTAAATCACTCGATGGGGATGCACAAGGCTTGCATCCCCATCTTTTTTACTAAATATTTATTTTTATTAAAAGCCTTGCAATTCCCTGCCCGTTGTGTTATCCTTATAATATACTTTACTTTGGAGGTTCATCCATGGAAAATTATTCGATCATGCCGCTGTTTGCGGATCATGTGGAAGAGATATGCGAAGACATCAAGGCACAATACGAAAGCGGGGCGGCAACCTGCGCGCTTTTCTGCGTGAAGCTCGTGCCGGAGGGAGTGCCTGCGATTGACAAGGCACGCCAACAAGGCGAGATTTACAAGCTCTTCCGCGACCGTCTTGCCGAGATGGGGCTGGAATGCGGCATCCTCGTGCAATGCACGATCGGCCACGGATATCCTTTGAATCAGGCAAACGGATTTCAGAATTTCGTTCCCCTGAATGGAGATACCACGAGAGAATACGGCACGGTTTGCCCCTATGACGAGGGATTCCGCGCCTATATGACCGATCAATTCAAGACCTTGGCCTCTTATAACCCCAAGGTGATCATGGTGGACGATGATTTCCGACTGATGGCAAGACAGGCCAAAGGATGCGGATGCCCCCTGCACCTTTCCGCCACCGAAAAGCGCGTGGGCGAAAAGATCGACAGAGCCACGCTCTTCTCCGTTCTGACAGATAAAACGAACGAAAAGCATGCGCTTTACAGAGATGCTTACGTAGATAGCGTGAAGGAATCTCTTTTAGACTGCGCGAAGGCGATGCGCGCGGGTATTGATGCCATAGATCCGAAGCGCAAGGGTATCTTCTGCCTTTGCGGAAGAACCACGGAATTTGCAAGCGATATCGCCGAGATCCTCGCGGGCGAGGGCAATCCGCCAACCGTTCGCGTGAACAACGGAAACTACACCCCCGCAGGTCCAAGATACTTAAGCTACGTTAGCTATCGCGCGGCGCAGCAGATGGCATTTTTGGACGAGAGAGTGAAGGTTCGCCTTGCGGAAACTGACACCTGCCCCCAAAACCGCTATTCCACCGGCGCATATTCTCTGCACTCGCATTTTGTTGCCTCCATTCTGGAGGGCGCGGCAGGCGCGAAGCATTGGATCACCCGCCTCGGCACGTTTGAGCCCGAAAGCGGCAAGGCATACCGTAGGGTGCTCGGAAAATACAGCGGATTTTACAATACGCTTTCCGCCCTCGTT
>JAZQWS010000193.1:0-6156 GCA_045632465.1 Eubacteriales bacterium | reverse complement strand
CCATCAACACAAACTTCTGTATGTCAAATCCCGAGGCGCGCGCTCTCGTTGCCAAAAACGTGGCGGATTATGCCGAGGGGCATGAGAATGTGGATCTTCTGCACGTTTGGCTTGCCGATGGTATCAACAACCATTGTGAATGCGAAAAATGTAAACAAAAGATCCCATCCGATTGGTATATCGATATGTTAAACGATATCGACGCGGAAATGACGGCAAGAAAAATCGATACGAAAATCGTCTTTCTTGCATATGTGGACATTTCCTGGGCGCCCGAAAAAACGGCGCTCAAAAATCCCGATCGCTTTGTCTTTATGCTCGCGCCCTTTACGAGAAAATATTTTGACAGCATTCCGAAAAATGGCGTGAACGCCAAGAATCCGCCCTATAAGAGAAACGATATTTTTCTCGCAAAAACCTTGGAGGAATACCTCGCGTTTTATAACGATTGGCGGAAAATGTACAAGGGAACTGCCTTTGCCTTTGAATATCATTTCTGCTGGGCGGAATATATGGATCTTTCCGCGCTCGGAATGGCGAAGCTTATCTCGGATGAGATCCGCCTCTATAAATCCATCGGAATCGACGGCGTGGTGGAGGACGGAGATCTTCGCCCCTTCCTTCCGAACGGACTTCTTTTGTATACCCTTGGTCGCACGCTCTTTGATGTGGAAATGTCCTGCGAGCAGATCGCGGATGATTATTTTTCGCATATTTACGGCGCGGCACATCCGCGCGTGCACGCTTTTCTTGAGAAGGTTGGCGATGTGTTTGATTGGAAATATTTTTCCGGCCTTGGCTCGGAAAACTCCAAGGTCGGCGCGTATTACAGCCCGAAGAATGCCGAGAAGCTTGCTTCCGTTGCGCCTCTTCTGGAGGAGGGAAGAGCGCTCGTCAAGGCACACTATAATTCGGATATCCGCGTGCAAACGGTTGCGATCCGCCTCCTTGCGCACTATATCGATCTCCTCGAGAAAACCGCAGAGGTTATGTCTCTGAAGGCAATGGGAGACGATGAGGGCGCCAAACGCCTGCTGGAAAAATTTGAGGCGGAATACGGCAAACGCGAGTGCGAAATAGAACCCTATTTCAATCATTGCTTCTTCTTCGGCTTTTTGCGCTACGTTGTTTTTTCAAATGCCTCCAAGCTGGATTTCGTCCTTTGAGGAGAACCGTATGCAGTATGAGATCGAGCTTGCCACATCCTGCGGCAATCTTTCCTATGAGCGCGAAATGCTCACCTTTGTCGCCTCGGAATCGGTGGAAAATGCCTTTGCCGAAATGACCTTTTCCTTCCCCGATTGGGAAAAGGATACCTACGTGTTTTTGCCTGCCTGCGCTTATAACGGCAATCGCTTTGCGCAGATCGAGGCCTCTTATCCGCCGATCTATGCAGAGTCGCAGATCGGCGAAAATCCCGCCCTCGTAACCACGAAAATTCCCGCTCTGCATCCCGATGGAAGCGGAAAAATGGAGGTCGCGGTCGGCGATCTCTCGGTTCCCTGTGTCGGCCTTTTCGCTCCGGGGAAAAAGCAAGCCTTTTTCCTTTTCACGGAGCAGCAGTGGCAGGGGAAAAACATCGGCTTTTCTGTAGAATCCGGGCGCGTAACGATTGCGCTTCCCGTGCATAGAGCGGAATGCTATCGTCTTTGCTCTCCGTGGCAGCCCTCCTCCGATCGCGGATTTTCTGCCTGCGCAGGGGAAAAGATCTCTCTGCGCGTTCGTGTTCTCACCTCGGAATGCGCGGATCTTCCCGCCTTTTTTGAGATCTTTTTCCGTAATCGCAAATCCGTTATGCACGGCGCACACGCGGAGAATCTCTATACCCCCGCGCTCTGGCAGATCATGGAGCGGCATTTTAACGAATGCAATTTCAGCGGGGAATATTATGCCGAGATCAATCTTCTTTGGAAATGCGGCTGGTGCGGCGGCGGTCAATCCACCCTTGCGCTCCTGCGGTCGGGAAACGAGCTCAGCCGTGCGCGCGCCATAAAGACCTTGGATTTTATGACCTCGCATATCTCGCCCTCCGGCTTCTTTTACGGTATGGTAAATAAGGGTGAGGTGATCGATGATTCCAAGGGAAAGCCCTATCTTGCGCACGCGCATCTCGTGCGCAGAAGCGCAGACGCGCTTTATTATCTCTTCGATCATTTTGCAATCATCCCTCCGAAAAAGCAATGGGTGGATGCCGCAAAATGCGTTTCGGATGCCCTCGCGCGCCTTTATCGGCGTTACGGAAGCTTTGGTCAGCTTGTCAGCGATCAAAACGGAGATATGCTCTTCGGCGGAACAACCTGCGGCGCGATCGCCATCGGTGCGCTTGCGCGCGCATCCCGCTATTTCGGCGAGGCTTCCTATCTGCAGATCGCAAAGGATGCGGGTGAAAAATATTATCGTGAATTCATTTGCACGGGCTTAACCTGCGGCGGCCCGGGGGATGTTCTTTGCGCGCCCGATAGCGAAAGCGGCTATGCCATGGTGGAGAGCCTCATGGCGCTTTATGAGATTGCGGGAGAGGAAAAATGGCTTTCCTATGCCAAGGATGCCGCGCATCTTTTCTCCTCTTGGGTTGTTGCTTATCCTTATCGCTTCCCCGAGGGCTCGGAGTTTGCCCGCCTCGGCATCCATGCGGTCGGAAGCGTTTTCGCGAGCGTGCAAAACAAGCATTCTTCTCCGGGCATCGCCACCTTCGCAGGCAAGGCGCTGTATGCTCTCTATCGCCACACGGGGGATAGGGAATACCTCTCGCTCCTTCGCGATATCGTATTCTATATTCCGCAAAGCGTTTCCACGGCGGCGCGCCCGATCTTTTCTTGGCCGGATAAAAACGAGCCCTCCCGCCCCTTGCCCGAGGGGTATATCTGCGAGCGTGTGAATACCTCGGATTGGGAGGGAGAGGAAAAGGTCGGTGGCGTGTTCTGCTATTCCTGCTGGTGTGAAAGCTCGCTTATCCTGAGCTTTTCCGAGCTTTTCGGAAATCCCGAAATTCGCGCCGCTCTTCTCTCGGATGGCGGCGAATGAAGTAAAAAAACGCCTTGCAACCAATCTTTTTTCTAAAATATGAAAAAACACTTGAAATATTTTTCGTTTTGTAATATAATGGTGTTGTATGAAAAAAGCCCTATATCGGGCCGATTGAAAGGAATTAAAAATGACTAACGTAACGATCGATCAGAATAAGCTGAAGGCCGCTATGGACAAAGCGCTTGCAAAGCTTGACGGCCTTATGGAGAAGTTTCCCGAGGATTTCCCCTCCTCTTCTTCAACGGGCGGCGCATACGGCCATAGCGAGAACCGCGGCGGCTGGACGCAGTGCTTCTACACCGGTATGCTCTTCCTTGCTTATGATTACACCAAGGATGAGAAGTATCTGAATCTCGGAAAGAAGCTTGTTGAAACCTTTATCAACAGAGTGGATAACATGATTGGCATGGGTGACCACGATATCGGATTCAACTTCACTCTTTCCACCGTTGCCGCATATAAGTGCACCGGTGATAAGAGATATCTTGAAAAGTCGATTGACGCAGCGAGAGTTCTTGGCAACCGTTTCCGCGAGAAGGGACAGTTCATCCAGCTTGCAGGTGATGAAAACTGCGAAAACAAGGCGCTTTATCGCTTGATCATCGACTGCTTGATGAACATCAACCTTCTTCATTTTGCAGGCGAAGCAGCCGGCGATGCCGAGCTCACGAGAAAGGGCTTTGCACACTTTAACACCACGATGGAAACCGTTGTTCGTGACGATGGATCCACCTTCCAGAATTTCTATTTTGATCCCGCAACCGGCGATCGCATCGGCGGCGGCACGAAGCAGGGAAAGAGCGACACGAGCTGCTGGTCCCGCGGTCAGGCTTGGGGTGTAACCGGCGTTCCCTTCACCTATGCATATAGAAAGAACGATGAAATTCTGAATAAGTATTACAGCATCGTGGATTATTACATCGCAAACCTTCCCGAGGATAAGGTTGCTTATTGGGATCTTGAGTTTACTGACGGTGCTGAGCCCCGCGATTCTTCTGCGGCATCCATCGCAGTTTGCGGTCTGAACCAGGCGCTGAAGGATATGCCTCTCGATGCAGAGCATAAGGAGAAGTACGCCAAGGCTATGAACGATATCATGTCTTCCCTGATCGAGAACTATGCCGCTATCCCCGGTGACGGTAATGACGGTCTCCTTCTCCACGGCACGTACTACTATGCCGGCAACCTCGGTATCGACGAGTGCTGCATCTGGGGTGACTACTTCTATCTTGAGGCTCTCTGCCGTATGCTGAACCCCGACTTCAAGAAGTTCTGGTAATTTAAAAAAGAATCAAAAAAAGGGCTGCCTCAAATTGATTTTTTTGAGAATTTTGTTGTAATAATTCAACAAAAAACACTTGCATACCACCATTGGTAAGCAAGTGTTTTTTGTATAAGTTGTCAATCAAATGGGAAACATTCCCAAACTTGAGACAGCCCTTTTTTTTGCGTTTAAGTGTTATTGCTCATTATTTTCAGATGCCGTATCGGGTGCATCCGCCTTCGGTGCGGCAACGCTTGCCGCCTTACCGCCGTGCCGCCCACGCGGGCATTCTTGTGCACCAAGTGCTCGTGCGGTATTTTTGCGTTCGAAGAACTCTTTAGACGTATAAATTTGATAGATTTGTGCATGTTTGTGATATTTTTGGAATTGTGCTCTTTTTTTGCATTTGTTATAATAATTTTAGCATCTTGCGGAATTGCGCGGGGCTTTGCCCTCTGATTTCTGTAAATTTTCTCGTAAAGAAGGAAGGAGAGCTATAGCCGAGAGAAAACGCTATATCGGTTATGCTGCGCTCCGTATTTTCTATCATCATTTGCTCCGCCGCGCTGATTTTGATTTCATTTATAAATTTAGCGGCAGAGATTTTGAGATTGTTTTTGAAAATTCTTGCGAGGTGGCTGTAGCTCAGGTGGAGCGCATCGGCCACGTCGCGAGGCGAGATATCCTCGCTTAAATGTCTGCGAATATACGCCTCGGCATTCATAAGATATCCGCTCAGCTCGGTATTGACCGCAGTGAGATTCAATGAGAGATTGTAAAGCTCTGCGTGAAACCTCAAAATTTCCGCTCTTCCGACCAGCTCGCGCATCTCGCTGTCGCCACACGCTGTTTTGCGGAGCGAATCAAGCCTTTTGCGGATAGAAACAGAGCACGGATCGTCCGCCTTCACAACAAAGCTTTTAACTCTGCCGTATCGGAACGGAGCCAGATATTTCATGTTCATGGCAGATATTTCCGAAGAATAGATAACCTCTTCGGTATAACCGAATACGTAATTGTCGTAGCCTTTGCCAAGTGAGCATACACCGTGGAGTGCCCGCGGCACGAAAACGGCGATATCACCGCACGAAAGGTCGTACTCTTTTTCGGCAAGGGTTATTTTCATAGGCGCACCATTCACCGCGAATATTTCAAAGCAATCGTGCCAGTGAAGCGCGCATTCGTATTTGCCATCACCGATTTGATGGCTGAAGGAAAAATCCGAGCTTTCTTTATCGCCAAAATCCAATGGAATACTGCTTTTCATACGTCCCTCCGTTTTTAAACCATTATACAATACATTCGATAAAAAATCAAGAAGGAGAAGAAAAATGAATATCTTATCCGAAACGTTAACGACACCGATAAAGTATGAATGTGACGTATGCGTCGCGGGCGGTGGATTCGCAGGAATTGCCGCCGCGCTTTCGGCGGCACGCGCAGGTAAAGAATGCGGAATAAAAACACGTGTTTTGCTTCTTGAGCGAAGCTATATGCTCGGCGGACTTGCAACCGCAGGACTCGTGACGATTTATCTTCCGCTTTGCGACGGGCGAGGCAATCAAGTATGCTATGGCATTGCCGACGAATTGTTCAAACTTTCAATCAAGCACGGAGCTGAAGCTAAGTATCCTGACGCATGGCTTAACGGTGGTAGCAAGGAGGAGCGCGCGAAATCAAGATTTATGGTTCAGTTTAACGCGCAGCTTTTCGCAATTTTGGCAGAGCAGCTTCTCCTCCGCGAGGGCGTCAAAATTCTCTACGGCGCTACAGCGGCATGCACCGCGGTAAAGGACGGAAAAATCACGCATGTAATGATCGAGGGCAAGGGCGGCAGAGAGGCGATCTCGGTTCATCGTTCCGTT
>JAZQWS010000192.1:0-15734 GCA_045632465.1 Eubacteriales bacterium | reverse complement strand
CCGTGCCCGTGCCGACCATATCTGCCTTGATTACGAAAAACTTCTCAGAGTGGGCATCTGCGGTCTGATCGAAGAGATCAAGGAGAAAAAGCGTGCGCTTGATTTTTCCGCGGCGAAGGGGCTTTACGATTTCGACGCGGTAGAGAAAAACGAGTTTTACGACTGCGCGATCATCGAGCTGGAGGCAGTTTTGCGCCTGGCAGACCGATATGCGGCACACGCAAGATCACTTGCCGAGGCGGCGGCCGAGCCAAGAAAAGCCGAGCTTTTAAAAATCGCCGAAAACCTTGAACGCGTGCCGCGCAATCCTGCAAAAAGCTTTTACGAGGCCGTTCAAAGCATCCATTTCTACACCTTCAATCTGTTCGGACTCTATCCTCTCGGCCGCCCCGACCGATACCTTCTGCCCTACTATGAAAACGATATCGAACGCGGCGCGATCGACAAAGCCTTCGCCCAAGAGCTGATCGACAATCTTTGCCTCGGCGTCTCTGCCTACACCTTTTCCCGCGCGGCCTGCGGCTTTATCGTAGGCGGCACGGACGCACACGGCGACCTTGTGGAAAACGATCTCACCTATATGTTTTTAACCGCCCTCCGCCATATCAAAATGCCCGATCCGAACGGCGCTCTCGCCGTGTGCGAAAAAACGGGCGGCGAACTTCTTTCCTACGCGATCGATATTCTTGGCGAAGGCACCACGCATCCCGCGATCTATAACGATACCGCCATCATCGAGGGGCTCACAAAATACGGCGTGCCCCGACACGATGCGGTAAATTATATCCATACCACCTGCGCGGAGATCTCCGTTTGCGGAAAATCGAGGATGTACACCACCTCGCAGATGTTCAATCTGCCGGGAGAGCTTCTGAAGCTTCTTTCGCAGACGGTACCCGACTCCTTTGACGCACTGGAGGATGCATACTTTGAGAGATTACGCAAAAAAATCGGTGCGGAAAACAAGGAATACGCCCTGCGCATTCTGGAAGCGGCAAGAAACAGCCAGCAGCCGATCCGCGCGGCCTGCCTCGTGGACGATTGCATCGAAAAGGGGAAAGACGTGTACGCAGGCGGTGCAAAATACAGCTTTATGCAGCCGATCTTCATCGGCTTTGCCAACCTTTGCGACTCTCTGATTGCCATTCGCGCTCTCGTTTTCCGCGAAAAACGGCTATCGCTTCCCGCTTTCGTTGCAATTGCGGCAAGCGACTATAAGGACAATGAGCCGCTCCGCCAATATATCATAAACAAGTTGCCGCATTACGGCAACGGTGATGAAGAAACCGATGCCTACGCACACGGCTTGATGCAAAGACTTTCCGTCCTCTTCCGGGACGAAAGCATCGCGGGAACACACTTTTGTATGCCGGGCACCTTCTCTTATATCAGCCACGCAACCTTAGGAAGCGCAACGGGCGCCACCTTTGACGGACGGCGAAACGGAAAATCACTCTCCGACGGGTGCTGCCCCGTACAGGGGCGGGATACCCATGGGCCGACGGCACTGATCCGCTCCCTCACAGGATGGGATCAAACCGCGTTTCTCGGAGGCATGGTGATCAACCTGAAATTCAGCAAAAGTCTTTTCACTCCCCTCAAAAAGCAAACACTTATTGACATTATCGGTGCTTTTATCCATCGCGGCGGCATCGAAATGCAGATCAACTGCGTGGATAAGAAAACGCTGGAGGATGCCTGCATTCGCCCCGAGGCGCATCGGGATCTTATCGTGCGCATCGGGGGATACAGCGATTATTTTGTGAAGCTCTCCTCCACGCTGAAGGCGGAGATCATTGAAAGAACGGAGTATTGAGAGGACGGCCATGAACGAATCGGGACTGATTTTCAACCTGCAAGGGTTTTGCACCGATGACGGTGACGGTATTCGCACGACGGTGTTTTTCAAGGGATGTCCCCTTCACTGCCTCTGGTGCCACAACCCCGAATCGCAGAGCCAAGCGCCCGAGATCTGTTTCGACGGCGATGCTTGTATCCGTTGCGGCGCGTGCACAGCCGCATGCCCGAGAGGCTGCCACACGGTAAGCTCCGTCGGAGCGCGCGCCTTCGCGCGCGAGAGCTGCAACCGATGCGGCCTTTGCGCAGACGCCTGCCCCACGGGTGCACTCTCGGTGATCGGCAAGCGCCAAACGGCAGAAGAGATTCTTGCACAAGTGAAAAAGGATGCGGATTTTTACGGCAAGAACGGCGGCATTACCCTCTCGGGCGGAGAGCCGCTAGCACAGCCGCAGCTTGCGATCGCGCTTGCCAAGGGAGCGAAGCGCGAAGGGCTGAACGTATGCGTGGAAACCTCGGGATTCTGCACCCCCGAGGTGCTGAGGAGCATCACGCCCTTCGTCGATTGCTTCTTGTTTGATTATAAGTGCGCACCTGAGGATTACCCCGCCTTCGTCGGTGCGCCCTTCTCCGTGATAGAAAAAAGCCTTGCGTATCTTTCATCCAATGCAAGACGCACCGTGCTTCGCTGCCCGATCGTGCCCGAATGCATCCGAGAGGATCACTTCGACTCCATCGCCCGGCTGATGCATCGCTATCATCTCACCGAAGCAGAGCTTCTCCCCTATCACCGCCTCGGTCTCGAAAAAAGCAAAAGGCTCGGCCGCCCCGCGCAAAGGGCGTTTACCGAGCCGAACAAAAACGGTCTGTTTCGCGAAGCGCGCTTGTTGCAAGAAATGCACGGTCTGCACGTTACGGTGCGATAGTCACACGCACAAAAGCGGGAAGCGGCAGAGTGCTTGGGCAAAGATACCTTATTACGAAAAACGGGGCTGCGTCATTCAGGCGCAACCGAACGAAAAAGAGCGGAGATACTTTTTAAGGTGCCTCCACTCTAAAAATTAACATATTTCCGGATGGAATTCTATGAATTTCATCCTTTTTTTATTTGTTTTTTCGTTCTATCGCCGTATCCTCGCTCACCGTACATTTGTACGGCTATCGCTCGTCAGCCGACGATTTTCGCTCTAAATCCCTTTGCCCCTTGGTTCTGAGTCATTAAGAATTTGCATTTCCTTGAATTTTAGCCGTTTTTCTCTATTTTTCTTAGGCTTTAATTCAATTCTTAATGACTCATCTCCGTTTATATTTCTCGTAAAACGAAAGATCACACAAGCTGTGAGGTATGGGGCGCTTTCGAAATGCGGGGCGCGGCGCCCGTCAGGTGCGAAATATCCCGATAGGCGGGAATGGCCGCATCCTCAAAAATACCGCCCGGGATCTGTGCCGTCCATCCGCGCTCGTCAAAGGCGGGAGGCTCGATCCCAAGGGCGTACAGCACGATCGCCGCGAGGTCGCGCACGTTCATTTCCTCAATCGCGCCCGACTTAACGCCTCTGCCGACGGCGGCAAAGGTGGTCAGCTTTTCGGGATCGCTCCATCCGCCGTGCACGCCGCCGCTTCCGTCCCCGGGGTTCGTGCCTCCGTGATCGGAAATGACCGCAAAGAGCGTTTCCTCCTGTATGCCGGCCTGCGCGAGTGCCGCATAAATATTTCCGAGCATCGCATCCTGCACGTGGATATAATCGAGATGCGGTTTAGAGCCGTAGCCGTTCACGTGCCCGTGATAGTCCACGCTGTCAAGCTGAACGAAAAGGAAGGTTGGCTTCTTTTCCTTGATATAATCGCAGATCGCGGGTGTCAGATCGTAATCCTGCAAATGCTCCGGATTATGAGAAACGCCGATCCCCTGCTCCACGATGCCGCGCGTGATGGGATCCCACTCGGTATAAGAGCCCAGCTCCGCATCGGGCATCGCCGCTCGGATGCGCAGAAAAAGCGTTGGAAAGGGGGAATTCACGGGATAGGGCTGCTTCGTTACCACCGCGTTGGAAAGCCCATGCACCTCCGGGCCAACGCCCAGAAGCATCGAGCCCCAGCATTCCGCGCTGGCGGAGGGATTGGAGGACAGCGCGCGGTAGGTCACCGCGCCGTTTTTGAAAATACGGTCGAAATTCGGGGTATCGGCGTTCTTAATAAAAGAGCCCGCGCCGTCTATACCGACAACGATCACGTGAGAATATTTTTTCATAGCCTACATTCTCCTTTGCGCACTGAAATTTTATCTTCTTTATTCTAAAAATGCATATAGGTTATATCCATTATACCGCAGCGCATACACTTCGTCAATCCACAAAGCCTATTCAATTCTTAACAAAATTTAGATTGTTAGTAAAAGAGCACGCCGGGCAAGGCCGCCCCGCGCAAAGGACGTTTACCGAGCCGAACAAAAACGGTCTGTTTCGCGAAGCGCGGCGCCCGTCAGGCGCGAAATGTCCCGATAGGCGGGAATGGCGATCTCCTATATCGATTACATCATCCGCCGCAATATGGCAAATCCCATCTTCAAGGATGCAGGCTTTATCGCAACCGACTACAGAGTGCAGAAATTTTAATTCGCTAAAAACTGCCCTGTGCAAACCCCAAGCATCCATTGTCTATTCGGCATACAATTCATCATATTGCCAACGCGCGGGATTTTCTTGAATATAACGCAGGTGTGCTGCATAATCCTCACCGCTTCTTATAACGTGGTCATATGCGCGCGCCTGCCAAATATTTTCGCCGTATTCCTTATTGCAAAATCGTTTGAACGTCGACAAAAACCGAGAAAATGCGCTGTTCGCGCGTTGAGCTCTCACCGTAGGGACAGGCGTCCTCGACTGTCCGTTTTCTGTCACCGTTCCGTTCTTCACAAATAGCAAAAGATGAATATGATTTGGCATAATAACGTAGCTTTCAATCGACAAATGATCATAATAATTGCCGATCTGCCGAATGTATTTTTCCGCAATTTCGCCGTATTTCGTCAATGCAATTTTCGGACAGTCGGGGACGCCTGTCCCTACGATTTGAGAGAGAATGCACCGTCTGTCTTACGTACAAATCGTTATAAAATACACGCCGATGTGATCGTAATCTATAGCGAAATACCGCGGCGTTTTTCTTTTTTGAAGCGCATCCATATCCTTTCCTCGTCATATAACCAAAAATCGGCAGAAATCCTGCCGATTTTTTTATTTTGCATGCTGTTTTTAGTTCTCTATACACGCCTTTATCTTCCGAATCAAATTCTCCACGTAGAAGTCAAATCCCTCGTCGCGGGGGTGGAGGCGCAGGTCAGCGAAGAGATTCTCGTCATGCGGCACGAGGTCGAAGCCCTCGATCAGCTGCACGTTGCCAAGCCCCTCGATGGCCTCGGCGATCCTCTCCCTGACCTCAAGGAAATTGCCAAAGGGCGTTTCCTTTTGAAGATCTTTGCGCCAGATCGGCGTGATGGCAAAGATTTTTGCCTCGGGATAGCGCGCGGAGAGCGCGGCATAAAAGGCTCTCGCATCCGAGAGAAATTTTTTTCCGTCGGTGCTCGACCAATCGTTGGTGCCGTATGCCACGGTGATGTAATCGATATCCTTTTCATCCGAGAGAGATGCAAGCTTTGGGCGAAAAACTTCGCCGCCGATGCCCTTATTGATCTCCTCAGCATCCAGCGCATCCGCAAGGCGCGCGCTGTAACGGCGAGAGGGGTAGCGCGCATCGTAACCCTGGGTAATCGAATCACCGTAAGCAAGAAGGCGCTTCTTCGGCTTCACGGGCGCAAAGCTTGCCCCCTCGGCCAGACCGATCTTCAAATCCTCTACTCTTGCAGAGAAGGGGAAATCGATCGAAACAGTCTTTTCACCGGCTCCAAGCAGAAAGGTCTTTTCAAATTTTCCAAGCGGAAAAAGAGTCTGCGTATAATCCTTCGCAAGCGTTTGCTCCGAGAAATTACAAAGGTGACCAACAAGCGCGCCATTTGCCGTTACGTCAAAGGAAAAGAAGCTGCGGGAGGAATATTTTTCTACCTCGACCGAGAGAATGAGGATCGGGCTATCCGTGCGAAAGCAAAGCTTCACGCCCGCGGAGCACATCGACCGATGATAAAACGGATGCGCGCCGTTCGGCATCAAATTGTAATACATCGCCTTTTCCGCTTCGCTGAAGCGATCAAAGCACGGCTTTCCTTCTTTCTCCGTAACAGACGAAACACCAAGCGCCGCCGAGCGGATCTCTTCTATCGTCAGATTCATTTGTTTCCTCCACGAACGCCATCGGCGTTCCATATCACGGCGGCCTCGCCGCCTATATCACGCTTGCATAGCAAGCATATCACGAACGCCATCGGCGTTCCATATTTTACACGGTTTTAATTGCAAACACGGTTTCTTTGAGTGCCGAAAGGCCCTCCAGGATCTCTTCCTCGCTGAGCTGGGTTTGTCTTGCAAACACGATGATATTCACGCCAACGTGCGAGGAATGGCCGCTATTGGGCTTCGTGATCTCAACCTCCTGGATCGGATAAGTCTTTTCCAGATGGTCAACGAAGGTCTGCACGTCATAAACCGAGGCGATCTCCACGTAGAAAACGTAGGACACACGGCTGAGCTTATAGCGATATTCGATCTTGGGAAGAAGCATGTTCACGAGAATGGCAACCACCGTGCCGAGAAATCCACCCTCATAGAAGCCCGCACCGAAGGAAAGACCAATCGCGGATGCCGCCCAAAGGCCCGCCGCCGTGGTTAAGCCGACGACCTGGCTCTTTCCGCGCACCATGATCGTTCCAACACCAAGGAAACCGATGCCCGAGATGGTTTGCGCCGCAATGCGCGTTGCATCCTGACCAACGCCAAGCTCGCCGACAACAAAAAGGCCGATCAGAATCGTCAGCGCCGCACCAACGCAAACGAGAATGTGCGTTCTCATTCCGGCAACGCGGCCATGCTTTCCTCTCTCCGCGCCCAGGATACCTCCGGCAAGACAAGCGAGGAAAATGCGAACCAGAACCGTTACTGCATTAAACTCGCGCATATAAGCTATAAATTCCATATCGAACCTCCAAATTGTATATTTTGACTACAATAATTTACTTTTTTATTCTTTTTAACCATTCCGTGACCGGGAGCTGGGAGAGGATCACCGCAAAGAAAACAATGAAGCATCCGAGGATCTCTCTTCCCGAAAGGCTCTCGCCAAGAACGATCACGCCGCCAAGAACACCAAACACCGATTCCATCGAAAGAAGCACCGAGGCAACCGCAGGGTTTGCGCCCTTCTGCCCGAGGATCTGCGCCGTATAGGCAATACCGCTGGATCCGATGCCGAGGAAGAGGAGCGGAAAAACGTTTTCATAAACCACCGCAAATGGCGTTTCGTTTTCAAAAATCAGCGCAAGCACCGTTGCCACGATGCCCACCGTGAAAAACTGAATGCAGGACATTCGGATACCGTCGCACCGATCGGCAAAGCGATCGATCACGGTGATGTGAAGCGCGAAGATCAGCGCGCAGATCAGAACGAGAAAATCCGAGGGCGCCAGCGAAAATTCCGAGGTGAGACAAAGAAAATAGAAGCCAACCACCGCAATACCAACGCTGACCCAAACGTGCAAGGGGGATTTTTTTCCGAGGAAAATACCGTAGATCGGAACGATCACCACGTAAAGCGCGGTAATAAAGGCGGTTTTTCCCGCATCGGTTTCCACAATGCCAAACTGCTGAAACGTGGTGGCACAGGTGAGCACCAGACCGCAAAGAAGTCCCGCGATCCATTCGATCTTCGTTACTCCAAGCCCTTTTTTTGAAAAGAGCTTACGCTTTCCGCCGCGCAATTTATCAAAAAGCATAATGACGAAAATCAAAAACAGCCCCGCAATCCACCCGCGCACAGCCGTTAGCATAAACGGCGGAACGGCAATCGCCGCCTTCTGCGCGGTAAAAGCAAAGCCCCAAATGGCCGCCGCCAAAAGGCACAAAAGCGAGGATACAGTGCTGTTTTTCATTATGACTACTTCCTTTGGTATATTATCATTATATCTTTAAAAAAGAAATATACCAATTGTATCACATCTTTGCCCGATTGTCAAGCCTCTTTATCGGTTACGAATTCAAAAACCGTCTCGGAAACGAGGCGCTCGTGCGCGCCGAAGATCGGAGAGGCGTAAGCGGGGCAATTGACGGCGTTGGTCGGAAACTGGGTTTCAAGGCAAATAAAGCAATAGCCCTCATAGGTTCTTCCGCTCTTGCCCGCAAAGGCGCGGCGAAGCGGGCTTGCGTAAAAGGTCATGCTCGGCATATCCGTGTAAACGTTCAGCACCCGTCCGCTTTTTTCGGAGGACAGGGTGGCAACGAGTCTCTGCCCCTCGCCGTTCAGAAGCAGGTGGTCATCGTAGGACAAGGCGCCCTCCGCTCTCTGCATCGCATCGCCAAGCCGAATGCTTTTTCTGAAATCAAACACCGTGCCGTCCACCGGGGCAATCTCGCCCTCGGGCAGCCCCTTCGCGGTTTTCGGAAGATAGGAATCCGCATCCACGAAAAGCGAAAGCTCCCGCACGTCCCCCTGATCCAAATTGAAATAGGCGTGGTTCGTGGGCGACAAAACCGTTTCCTCCTCGGGATCGAGATCGTAGCGGATCGTCAGGCGATGCGCATCGTCAAAGCGATAGGAGATCTTCACCTCCACGCGCGTATGGAAGCCGCATTTTCCCTCGTCCGTGTGGAAGAAATGCACGGTATTTTCCGCCTCGTCGATCGCAAAGGTAAAATGATGAAGACCGTATTGATCGCATCCGCTATGCAGGCAGTTGCCGTTCTGATTTTGCTCTAAAATCACGGTTTTTCCGCCGATCACGCACCTGCCGTCTGCAATGCGGTTGGCACATCTGCCAACCGTAACGCCCTCACCCGTGAAGCCCGACGAAAGGTCGGCCGCGCATTTCGCGCCAAGCACCGCGTCCGAAAGCTTGCCTTCTCTGTCCTGCACGTAAGCGCTATGTAAGGATGCGCCGTAGCTTAAAAGCTCCACGTATTCGCCGTGGCGGTTGAAGATGCGAAGAAGCCAGATCTCCTTGCCATCCATCACGTCCCAAAGCTCTTTTTGTATCATATCTTTTTCCTCTCAGTCCTTCACAAAATCCTTGCGATACGGATGGAAGCAATCCAAAAGCTTTCCCGCCTCCAGGCAAATGCATCCGTGAAGCACGCCGTCCGTTTTTAAAAGGGTATCCCCCGCCGCCACAATGCGGCGCTCGCCCTCGATCTCAAATTCAAATTTTCCGCTGACGATATAGGTGATCTGCGTGTGCGGATGCGAATGCAGCTTGCCGACAGCGCCCGCATCAAAGGTGTTTTCCACCAGCATCATGTCCTCGCCATAAGCCAGCACGCGGCGAACAATCCCCTCGCCGCCGTATTCCGCGGCGCAGCTTTCATAAGATACCCAGCGATCATTTTTCACGTCTTTTTCTCCTTAATCGAAGCAAAATGCAAACATTTCTTTTCTTTTACTCATAAACGCGGAGCGATCCGATCGCCGCGCCAACGTTTTTAAACCCTTCCTTGCGAAGCTCTGTTCCCGCCGTGGAAAGCGAGCGAAGCTTGATATAGCGCGCCTGCACGGGAGAAAATTCCGTGATATGCTCGCATCCGTAGAGCCGCACGCGATCCTTTGCCACGCGCGTGAAATGGATCGCATCCTCGCTGACGTAATATTCAAGATTTGCGATAAAGCAAGCGTAGGTTTCAAGCTGCTTTCTCGTGGGCTGATTCGGATAATATCCGATCGCGCCGATGCGTCGCACGCGCCCCATATCGATGAGAACCTCGCCGTTGGCATCGTTCAAAAGGCAATAATCCGCCGTGTTCGTATTGATGATGCTGAAGCCGTTTTGGCCGCCGCTGAAGGCCTTCACCTTAAAATCCGCATCGTTGATCGCCGTTTTCTCAAAGCGGGGCTCGGGGCAGGCATCGTAAGCTCTGCCCGTAAAGACGGGCGCGGAAACGGTAACCTCGCCGATGCGGCTGTAAAGCTTAATGTAGAAATATCGCGCCGTTTCGGAGCGCACGGTCATATCGAAATCGTACATATGCTTGCCAACCTCGCGGGCAAACACCACCTCGCCGCGATCCGAGATCACCTCGGCATAAACGGTCTCATCCTCGGCCTTCACCACAAAAAACGGCTCCTGATGCACGAGGAATTCATAAGTATCCGTGAGCGGCAGAGTGGAGGCGGGATTCTTTCCGTTGCAGGTATAAAACATCTTCACGTTTCCGTTTTCGCAAGCATACGCGCGCGCATTGCGGAAGGCATCGATCATATATTCCTTCGATCCGCCCTCGGCATAAACAAAGGTGCGGTCCGGCACGGAAACCTTGCCCCAGCGCGGGCCGTGATGGTCGCTCGATCCAATGGGCGCAACCTTATAGCCGCAATCAAGGAAGGTGAAATACGCATGCTCGTTCAAAACGTTCGAATCGTCCAGCCCATTGAAGATCTCAACGCCGCGAACAAGATCCAGCATTCTCGCATCGGTCTGATGGATGGGATCAAAGGCATTCCAAAGCACGGGCGTGTCCGTAAATCCGATGATATGCGGATGCGCGATGATCGCAAAGCCCGTCTCGTTTTCGCCAATATCCTTAAAGAAGGTATCAAGATCCGCGGAATAGGAATATCCCTCCTTGTTCATGATAACGATCTCGCCGCCGTCATTCTGATCGAGGCCGATGGAGTTTTTGTGATAAAGATCCACCTGCGACTCGCTTCCCGCAAAGGCGGTAAAGCCCGCATCCGTATAAGCATCCGCCGCCGCAAAGGTTTCAAAGAATTCATCGTCATCCAGAAGCTCGGTGTGATCCGTCACCGTGAAGAAATCAAAAAATTCCTCCTCCTTCACCTTAGCAAAAACCTCATAGGGCGTTGCAAGTCCATCCGAATAAGAGGTATGCGCATGCGTGTCACCAACGAAGATCTTCCATTTTCCATCGGGATCGGAGCGCTTGGCCTCGCGCACCGAGATCTCGCAGATCGCCTTTTCTGCGCCTGCTTTTGCAATCAGCCGCGTTTTTCCGACGGAGGACAAAACCACAAGATATTTTCCCTCTCCAAGACGGCGCAGGCGGCAAACCGCCCCATTCTCGCTCTCGCACGAAATCGGCAAAGCGTCACTCTCTATGCGCAGGGAAACCACGTCTCCCATAAAGGATTCAATGAAGGATTTGGAAAGCTTCAGCATTAAAAATTACCTCGTTTTCTTTTTCGGCCGGTCGGGCTCTTTGGTTACATTCATTATACGCCAAAGAAAACGAAATTGCAAGTCTTTTTTCACGCCTCGGGATTCTCTTTTTCGGGCAGATCCGCCCCGGGGATGATCGCCTCGCCGTTATAAACGCTCTCAAAGCAATCCGCCGTATCCGCCACCTCAAGGCGCACGCCGAGAATTTTGATGAACCGCGCAAAATCGTAGGTATAGGTGGAGAGCGGGCGGCGGAATACGTCGTCCGTCTGCGTTGCCACAAGGATCTCCTCCCCATCGAAGCCAACCACGAGCAGAGAATGATAATATCCCTCTCCCTCGCGCCCCAGCTGGATCACGTCGCCAATCTCCGTCTCATCCGCCGCGCCTTCCCGCCCAAATGGCCCAACGCCCACGTTCGTTACCATAAAATCATAAAAATATTCCACCCCCGTCCAGGAGGGCGACCGATCGTCAAGGCTCTTGTAATACCACCCGAAGGTCGGCGTTTCGTTCATCACGCAAGCGCCCGCATAAATGCTCTGCGAAACGAAATTCGTGCAGTTTCCGCCAATACCGCGAAAATTTCCAAATAGCGGATTCTGCGAAAAAACCCACCTCTGCGCATACATGAGCGCGCGCTCTCTGTTATAAGGCTTTGTTACCAGCATAAAAAAGATCTTCTCTCCTTCCACGCCATCGCAGATGGCATATCACGAACGCCTCGGGCGTTCCATATCACGCAAGGCTCTGCCTTTCCATATCTATCCCCCCCCTCCTCCTACATCCTATGCAATTTTTTTCGTCTCCGTGAAAAAAAATCTTGCAATTGGAGAAACATTGGTGTATAATAATTACATTAAAAAATATTCAGCGTTTTCACGAAAGGATTGGAAATTTTATATGGCAAACGAATTGAGACCCGAAAGCATGGAAAGAATCACCACCCCTGCCTTGGCAGAAGCCTTTATCGAGGCTGAGGTTGCTAAGGTCCGCGCCCAGGTTGGCGACAAGAAGGTTCTGCTCGCTCTCTCCGGCGGCGTTGATTCCTCGGTTGTTGCCGCCCTGCTGATCAAAGCCATCGGCAAGCAGCTTATCTGCGTGCACGTCAACCACGGACTCATGCGCAAAAATGAATCCGAAAACGTAATCGAGGTATTCAAAAACGGTCTGGATGCCAATTTGATCTACGTGGATGCGACCGACCGCTTCCTGAACCTTCTCGCCGGCGTTTCCGATCCCGAAAGCAAGAGAAAGATCATCGGCAAGGAATTCATCGAGGTGTTTGCCGACGAGGCAAGAAAGCTCGCAGGCGTTGAGTTCCTCGCGCAGGGAACCATCTATCCCGATATTCTCGAGAGCGTGAAGCAGGCAGAGGGCAAGAAGGCCGTAAAATCCCACCACAACGTGGGCGGACTTCCCGAGGATCTTCAGTTCTCTCTCGTTGAGCCCATCAAGCTCCTCTATAAGGATGAGGTGCGCGTTGTCGGCGAGGCACTCGGCCTCCCCCACGCAATGGTGTACCGTCAGCCCTTCCCCGGCCCCGGTCTCGGCGTTCGTTGCCTCGGTGCCATCACGCGTGACCGTCTTGCGGCTCTGCGCGAGGCGGATGCCATCCTGCGCGACGAGTTTGACAAGTGCGGCCTCGCCGAGAAGGTTTGGCAGTATTTCGTTGTTATTCCCGACATCAAGAGCGTCGGTGTAAAGGATGACAGCCGCTACGAGGGCTGGCCCGCAATCCTGCGCGCCGTGAACACCAAGGACGCCATGACCGCCACCATCGAGCCCATCCCCTATGACGTACTCGCCAAGATCACGAGCCGCATCACCACCGAGGTCGAAGGCATCAACCGCGTTCTTTACGATATCACTCCGAAGCCTACCGGAACGATTGAGTGGGAATAATACCCAAAGTGCAAAAAGCCTTGATTTTACAAGGGTTTTCGACTTCTGAAACATCGTGTTGACAACACTTTGACAACACTTTGAATTTTGACAACACAAAATGCTCTGCTATTTGTGGCAGAGCATTTTCTGCAAAGACTAAAACAAGGAAGGATGAATGATTATGGAAAATTACATATGTCGCAAATGCGGTGCAGAATTTTCTGAAGATGATTGCTATGATGAAAAATTGTGCCCTCAATGTGGGTGTCCTGCTGATGAAGAATTAGATCCGAGTAATATCTCTTTGGAATTTGATTTGCCTCAAGAATTTGAAGTTTATGATGATAATGGCGAAGTGAATGAACGATATAAAATTTCCGAAGACAGCTGTTATGTAAGAAACGAAACATTTCAGCTCACTATAATTGTTGAAAAAACATATGGAGCTGAAGATAGCTCCGACTCCGATCACAAGGTGGTTTGGAATGTAGAATTTCCCAACAATGATTATAGTTGTAGTGATTATAAAGAACTCCCGAGCTTGGAAGTAGGAGAAACCACGGAGCTTGATATAGACATTGAAGCTATTCAACTTGGGGAGTATTATTTGACATTGAATATTTTATAATATACTTTATAAAAAATGCTCTGCCAAAAAGGCAGAGCTTTTTTGTTTTTAATTATGATACATTAGTTGTATTTTTCAATATATCTGGCAACATAGGTCGCAAGATTAGCACGTATCAAAGCAAGAAATTCTTTTTTTGTTGTATCTGCTTTATCCACGCCAAACATTAAAGTTTTAACACCATATCCTAAACGATATAGAAACGCACCGTAGCATTCGGGAGTATCTACCACATCAACCATAAATTCATCAATGGAAGTTTGGTAGGTCTCTGTGAAAACACCTATACACTTATACATGTTTATTTACCTCCTTATAGAATTTTATCCCAATCGAGATATTAACTCGAGTAGATACTTAATGTTTTCAAGAACATCGCTTGTTTGCTCGATTTGCTCAAGCCGTTTGAGTTCTTCGGTCAGTTCATTAAGATACTGACAAACGTATTTTTGTACTCTTATGTTTGGACGAACAATGACTTCTTCATCCAACACCTTTTTGGTGCAGTAGTCTTGTTTCGTCAATCCCGATGTAAGTACCCTCATATCAAGGGCATACGCTTCTTCGGGAGATACGCGAAAACCTATTGTAATGCTACGCCATCTTTGCTTGTTATCTCTATTCTTCGCTGACATTTCCTCTTTCTCCCATCATAAGTTTGTTAAGCTCGTTTGCGATTATTTCATCCTTGCTCTTGTATCTATGCGTATAAATCATAGTGGTGGATGGCTTCTTATGACCTGCACGCTTGGCAATATCCATAACGGATGCACATTGAACATCATTCATAATCATACTGATATGCGAATGTCTAAAGCCGTGAATGGTGATCTTCTCCAAGCCTACTTGATTAGCCCCCTCTTTCAGCCTTTTATGCAATGTGGTTTTGGATGTAGGAAAGAGCTTGTCTGTTCCAGATAAACCATAAAGTGTTTCCATATACTCGGCTAATTCATCAACAAGATTTTGAGGGATATGTACCGTTCTTTTACTGGTTACGGTCTTGGTCTTTCCGTCTTTGTGAACTTGCGTCTTGTAGCTTCTTGCGACTTTTAGTGTGCCGTCCTCAAGAGAAACATCATCTTTAGTAAGACCGAGAAGTTCACCCAAACGAAGTCCACTCCAATACAAAACCTCAAACGCATAGAAGAACATAGGCTTGTCTTGCATTACTTCCGAAAATCTTTGATATTCCTCAAGAGTCCAGATAGGCTGCTCTTCTTCTGGGTTCTTTGTTCCCATTCTCTCCACTCTTAAAACTGGATTGAACGGCAAATTGTGAAATGTAACAGCATAGTTCAATATGGCAGACAACTGGTTGCTAATGCTACGAAGATATGTAGGAGAATAGGTTTTTCCGTTTTTACCAATCTCCGTCATCATTGTGTTTTGCCAATTTCGCACATCCTTTGCAGATATATCATAGACCTTCTTGTTTTTGAAATGAGGAAGGATTTTTGTTTCTATGATATGTGCTTTGGTTAGACACGTTGTTTCTTCTTTGCGAATTTTTGCATCCTTCATATAAAGTTCTATAAGCTCTGCCATCGTAAGATTTTCGTCAAGTGTTTCCGTGTGTTCAAGTTGCTTGATAAGAGCCTGAAGGTCATTTTTCATCCACGCTTCTGCCTCTTTTTTCTTATCAAAGCCACGTTTGGAAGTACGCTTTCTTTCGTGCGTATCGGGAGAAATGTAGCTAAAATTAGCTCTGTACTTTCCGTCGCTCGTTTTGCTGACGGAGCTACTGTAAGATGTTTTCTTGTTACTCATAATCAAAATCCTTTCATAAATTCTTTTGCCTTACCGATTGTCGATTACACATCCGTAGGAAGTGTATAAAATGTTTGATTCCAAGCGGATATCACGCCCATAGCTCGTAAAATCGAAATATGAACGTATGTGCTCTGGGATGTCGATACAACAGCATTCGTCTGCATAGTAATAGCCTAAATCCTCGTCATCGTCCACATCGGGAAGAAGATCGAAGTTATCAAGCTCGTCTATCAGCTCCAGAAGCTCTGTAATGCCCCGACAGCTTGTGTATTCAAGCACAGCCTCTAACTTGTCCGCATCATACTGGCACAAGCTTTCAAGGCGTTCTGCGAGCTTATTAAGCTCTACCAGACTTGAATACTCTCCAATGGAATTGCC
>JAZQWS010000191.1:0-2879 GCA_045632465.1 Eubacteriales bacterium | reverse complement strand
CACGCGCTTTGCCCCCTTCCGAATGATAAAGGAGCAGCTTCGCGCCGTGATCGAAAAGCCCAAGGATGGCAAAGGCGTTTCCTCCTTCCAGGCCCTGATGGTTTCCACGGCATCCCGCGTTGGCACGGGAAACATCATCGGCGTCTCCACCGCACTTTGCCTCGGCGGCTTCGGCTCGGTTTTCTGGATGTGGATCATCGCCCTGATCGGAAGTGCCTCCGCGCTTGTGGAAAGCACGCTGGCACAGATCTACAAGAAAAAGGGAGAGGATGGATGCTATGGCGGCCCTGCCTACTACATTGAGGCAACGCTTCGCTCCAGGCCCTTGGCAATCGTTTTCTCGATCTTCCTCATTCTGACCTACGGCTTTGGCTTCAATATGCTTGCCTCCTATAACCTGCAATCCACCTTCTCGGCTTACGGATTTTACGATGAGAGGATCACCCCCTGGATCGTTGGCGGAATCACGGCGCTGCTCGTTGGCTATTGTCTGATCGGTGGCGGCAAACGCGTGATCAAGGTAAGCTCGCTTCTCGTTCCCTTCATGGGCGCGGCCTATATTCTCGTGGCACTTCTCATTATCCTTCTGAATCTCAAAACGCTCCCCGGCGTTTTCTCCGCGATCTTTGCGGGCGCATTTGACCTCAAGGCGATCTTCGGCGGCTTTGGCGGCTCTTGCGTGATGTACGGCATCAAGCGCGGCCTCTTCTCAAACGAGGCGGGCGTTGGCTCTGCGCCGAATGCCTCTGCCTCCGCAGAGGTGGATCACCCCGTTCGCCAAGGTCTTGTGCAGGTGCTTTCAGTTTTTCTTGACACGCTTTTGGTTTGCTCCGCAACCGCATTTATGTGCATGTGCTCGGGCGTTGCGCCGAGCCCCGAAATCTCCGGCGCGGCTTACATTCAGCAATCGCTCTCAGCAACGCTCGGCGCCTTCGGCCCAATCTTCATCACCCTGGCGATGGCGCTCTTTGCCTTCACAACCCTGCTCGGCAACCTCTACTACGTGGATCGCGCGCTGATCTATATTTTGAAGCGCCACCCCGGCAAGCGCTTTATGCTGGTGTATCACATTATTTGCTCGCTCATCATCTTCATTGGCGCGGGTCTCAGCGCCGACCTTCTCTGGAACATAGCAGACATCACGATGGGTGCCATGGCGCTGATCAACGTTCCCGTTATCCTCATTCTCAGCAAATACGCATTCCGTGCAATCAAGGATTACGATCGACAGAGAAAAATGGGAGAGCTTCCCGTTTTCTATGCGGATTCCATCGGACTTCCGCACAAGGTGGAATGCTGGCAACGCACATCCTCGGATGAAAATATGCATGATATGTAAATAATTATTTTCAAAAAAGCAAAAAAAGAATTCCCGAGATCATCAGGATCCCGGGAATTCTTTTTCTTTATTCTGCGTAGGAAAAGATGTTTTCGAGTGTTTTTTCTGCTCTTTGGAAGTTTTTCTCGCTTCCCTTGCGATCCGCGCGTCTTGCCACTTCGCTGACACTGCGAAGGCAGATCAGAGTGTCATCTGCGAGGTCCTTAAAGCCCGGCAGATTTCCCAGTGCGGTGGAGTGAAGATACACGGCGTTTTCGCTTCCCTCAAAATAGGTTACGCTCGCATCACCAACATATGGGGTGAGCGGCGCAAAAAAGCCTTCCGAGCGACCACGGTAAGAGAGATAATTTTCCTCGGATAAAAAGCAAAGATAATAATCGCTGATCAGCATCAGCTGCTCCATCTGGTCGGCATTTTGCATGACGAGCTGGGTTTGCACCTCGTACCCTTCATCCTCCGCTTCCAGCCTTGCATTGATCTGTTCGATCTCCTCCTCGGAGGGCAAAAAGAGCGTTAACAAATCGAGGAGCTGCTTGCCGTTCTCATCGTAATCCTCCGTCACAAGCTTCAAGGATGCGAGAAGCACGCGATGCTCGGAGAGACCTTCATTTGCCGTTTGGCGCACGTCACTCTGCCCCGCATACAAAACGTGCAGATCGTAATCCGAGCGGGTGCACATCTGCACGGTGCAAACCGCGAAGGCAAGAACGAGAAAAAGAGCAATCAAGGAATGCCATTTATAATGATACCAGAAATTTTCAAGTTTTTCCATAAAAGGTGAGCGGATCGCGATATTGCCGCCCTCGTATTTTTCTTCCATAAAGATCTCCAATCTTTTATGAGATACCAAAAGTGTATCACATTTTCCCACGCGTGTCAATCGCGCGCGCGCAATCTTTACTTATTTTTAACTTTTCATTTTGCAGTCTATTGACTTTTTTCCGCGTTCATGTTACAATGCAATTATTAAAGCTATGTGAGGAATGCTATGGAAAAATGGTATAAAAAATCGTTTTACAGAAATCTTGTGGATATGCACATTCCGGATGCGGAAAAAACCTATCTTTCCGCTTTTGATTCGGAGGAATACGCCCGCACCGTTGCCTCCTCCGGGGTGGATACCGCGATTTTATATACCTCCAACTGTCTTGGCAAAACCTTCTTTGACGCAGAGCAGAAGCACCGCGGCATCGGCACGCGCGACCTTGTGCGCGAGCGCATCGAAGCCTTCAAAAAATACGGCGTTCGCACCGTTCTTTATTACAACATATGGAACAGAGAGGCGGCGCTGACGCATCCCGATTGGGAGCAGGTGAACGCCATAAAGAAGCCACGCGAGCGATTCCGCAAATGCTGTCTTGCATCCGAGGGCTTCCGCGCCTATGTACAAAAGCAGATCGAAACGCTTTCCGCTCGATATGAATTCGAAGGCATCTGGATCGATATGATCGATTGGTATGATTCGCTCTGCATCTGCGAAAACTGCCGCACAAAGCTCCTGCGCGAGGAGGGAATCGAGATGCCGACAGCCGTGGATTAT
>JAZQWS010000190.1:0-1083 GCA_045632465.1 Eubacteriales bacterium | reverse complement strand
TGCGATCGGCGTTTTTCAGATGCTGGCGATAATCCCCGGCACCTCGCGTTCGGGTTCGACCATCCTCGGCTCGATGCTGATCGGACTTTCGCGCACCGCGGCGGCTGAATTTTCATTCTTTATGGCGATCCCCGCAATGGCGGGTGCGAGCGCGATCAAGGCACTCGGATTCTTCTCCTACGTCAGCGAAAGAGGTGTGGACGTTCCCGCGATCGCGTGGGCGGTCCTTGCCGTCGGCGCGGCGGTTGCCTTCGGCGTTTCGATGGTTTCCATCAAATTCTTGACCGATTTTGTCAAGCGTCACAGCTTCATTCCCTTCGGCGTTTACCGAATCATTCTCGGTGCGGCGCTGATCGTGTGGTTTTTGGTTAAATGAATAATTTTGATAAATTAAAGATTCCCTATCCCGTGATCGTGGAGGGAAAATATGACAAATTGCGCCTTTCGTCGGTCATCGAGGCGCAGATAATAGCGACGGATGGCTTCGGGATCTTCAAAAATCACGAGCGCGCCGCACTTTTGCGAGCTTTGGCGCGAAAAACGCCGCTCATCGTGCTGACTGACCCCGACGGCGCGGGCAGACTGATCCGCTCGCACATTTCGGGGATCTTGCCGAAGGACAAGATAATTTGCCTCCACATCCCGAAGATCGAGGGCAAGGAAAAGCGCAAAAAGGAGGCATCCGCGGAAGGCTTTCTCGGTGTCGAGGGAGTTGAGCGCGAGCTGATCTATAACCTCTTTTTGCCCTACACAAACCCCGATATGACGCGAAATATCGAGGAAAATACGCTTACACCCGCCATTCTTTGCCGCGACGGACTCACGGGCGCACCCGATAGCCAAGCAAAGCGCGACGCTGTCGGCGCGGTTTTCGGACTTCCGAGCGGAATGAACGCGAAAGCCTTCCTCGCGGCGGTGAAATGCGTGGCGAGTTATGATGAATACGAAAAAGCAACAAAAGTTTTGGAAGATTCTTAAGGAACTTTTTTCAAAAAGTTCCTTAAGCAGAGTATGAGGCGGAGCCTCATTTCAATGCGAGAGCTTTAGCTCTCGCCACCGTGCTTCAAAATCACGAAGCTCTGC
>JAZQWS010000189.1:0-11446 GCA_045632465.1 Eubacteriales bacterium | reverse complement strand
AGGAGTCTGTATACGTCCTTACGTCCGCTATCGGTCAGGATCACGATCTCGTCGCCGCTTGCGCGCTCAACAATACCGCCCTCCTTGGCAACCACAACGCCACCGGACTCCACGGCAGCCTTATACTCCATACCGGTAGCAACAATGGGCGAATCGGTCATCATCAGCGGCACAGCCTGCTTCTGCATGATCGATCCCATCAGCGCACGGGAGTTATCGTCGTTCTCAAGGAAGGGAATGCAGCCCGCCGCAACCGAAACGGCCATCTGGGGCGTAGCATCCATCAGGTCAACGCCTGCAACGCCGCGCTCTGCATCAAAGGGCTCAACCTCGATGAACTCGGACTTGCATCTTGCGATAACCTTCTTATTGATAAAGTAGCCCTCTGCGTCGGTAGGCTCGTTTGCCTGCGCAACAACGCTGTTGTCCTCTTCGTCTGCAGTGAGGTAAACAACCTCGTCCGTTACGCGGCCGGTCTTCTTATCAACCACGCGGAAGGGAGCCTTCAGGAAGCCGTAATCGCTGATCTTTGCATAGGATGCAAGATAAGAGATAAGACCGATGTTAGGACCTTCGGGCGTCTCTACGGGACAGATACGGCCGTAGTGCGTGTAGTGAACGTCACGCACCTCGAAGGATGCGCGGTCACGGGAAAGACCGCCGGGACCAAGCGCGGAAAGACGGCGCTTGTGCGTCAGCTCTGCAAGGGGGTTGTTCTGGTCCATGAACTGCGAGAGGGGCGAAGAGCCGAAGAACTCGCGGATCGCGGTTGCCACGGGGCGGGTATTGATCAGCGTCTCGGGACGCATATCGTCGTTATCGTGAACGGACATTCTCTCCTTGATGTTCTTGTCCATTCTTGCCATACCGATGCGCAGCTGGTTCTGCAGAAGCTCACCAACGCAACGAAGGCGACGGTTGCCGAGATGGTCGATATCGTCGGTCACACCGATGCCGTGCATCAGGCACAGCATATAGTTGATGGAGGAGAAGATATCCTCCTTGGTTACGTGCTTGGGGCAAAGAGCCGCAATGTTTTCCTTCACGGCCTTCTTGATCGCGAAATCGCGCGCCTCGCCCTGATGGCCCTCTGCTTCCACAGCGGCAATCAGCTCAAGAAGAACGGCACGTCTTACCTTCTCGCCGGCCTTCACGCCGCAGTCGGAAAGATCATAGCCGAGGATGAGCTCGGGGCGAACGGTATCGTTTGCAAACACCTTCACGTTCTCGCCGCTCTCGGTGCGCACCCAAACCTCGTTGATGGTGCTGTCCTCGATGGCAAGTGCAAGCTTGCGATCGATGCTCTCGCCTGCCTCTGCAATTACCTCACCGGTCAGGGGAGAAATTACGGCAGCTGCCAGAGTCAGCCCCTCGATACGTGCGGCAAGAGCCAGCTTCTTATTATACTTATATCTACCCACAGCCGCCAGATCGTAGCGCTTGGGATCGAAGAACATATTGTTTACCAGCGTGATCGCACTCTCAACGAGGGGCGGCTCGCCGGGACGGAGCTTCTTATAAACTTCCTTCAGAGCCTCATCGCGGAAGGAGGTGCCGTTTTCCATAGCGAGCGTTCTGCTCTCGTCCTTGGAAAGGGTGGCAACCAGCATATCCTCCTCGCCGAACATGCGAAGGATCGCCTCATCGGAATCCTCACCCTCTGCGGCAAGCGCACGGATAAGAACGGTGATGGGAAGCTTTCTGGTCTTATCAATTTTTACGTAGAAAACGCCGGCGATATCGGTCTCGTATTCCAGCCATGCGCCTCTATAGGGAATGACAGTGGCGGTGTAGTTCGCTTTTCCCTGCTTATCCACCTCTGCGCCGTAGTAAATACCGGGGGAACGAACGAGCTGGGAAACGATAACGCGCTCCGCGCCGTTGATAACGAACGTGCCGTTTTCGGTCATAAGCGGGAAGTCGCACATATAGATCTGCGCAGTCTTCAGCTCACCCGTCTGCTTGTTTACGAGACGAACGCCCACTCTCATGTGCGCATCGTAAGTAACGGCTCTGTCCTTGCATTCCTCCACAGAGTATCTCGGAGTCGAATCCAGCGAGTAGTCGGTAAATTCGATCGAAAGATTGCCGGTATAGTCCACGATGGGGGAAACATCGGAGAGAACCTCGGGCAAGCCTTCCTTCAAGAACCACTCGTAAGATTTCTTCTGCACCTCAATAAGATTTGGCATCTCGGTTGTTGCTTCGATTTTGGAAAAGCTCATTCTCACATTTGTGCCAAGCTTTTGGGGTTTTAGCATCATAGATAGAATCACTCCATTCCTGAAAATTTACAAGTTTTGAACGTCCCTCATGCATTTCCAAAAATTTCCGCTTTCGGAAAAAAGCACAAGGAATTTGCGGGATTTTTAGCCATTTTGCCGAGGGATTCCCTAAAAAAGGGCAAAATACCCCCTATAGTAAAATGACATGTTAATGCAAATATATATTATACCACAAAATTTTCGTTTGTCAATAGTTTTTTGAATTTTTTTCTTTTTTCTGCATTTTACGGCAAGACGGCATCGTTTTTGCATGAAATTGCATTCGCTTCACATTTTTTCTACAATAATATTATAGTGCGCAAGAAATGATAGAAAAAGCCACAGTTTTTTCGGACGCGGCAAACCCAAATAAAGTGACGAAAGGTTTTTTCATGCAAATAAAAAAATCGAGGCTTGCGCGCCCCGCCGCGGCCTCTCTTTCCTATCTCGTAACTGCCGCTATAGGCAAGGCGGCCGCCCTCATCATGCTCCCTTTTTTCACCGCGCGGCTCGGCGCGGCGGGCTTCGGAAGATACGCGCTTTATCTTTGCTACGAGGGCATTTTCTTCTCGATTGCCTCGCTCGGCCTTGCGGGCGCGGGCATTTATCGGGCGCTCCAGCGCTATCCCGAGCGGGAAAACGCGGTTTTGCTCTGCGCGCTGGGACTCTCGCTCTGCATCAGCCTGCCACTCTTTCTCTTTGGCGCGTTTTTTCTCGGCGGCAAGCTTTCTCCGCTTTTGATCACCGCGCTTTTTTCGGAGGTCACGGCGCGCGTTGCCTTCACGCTCTTCGGCGCAAAATGCCGCTTCCGCTATCGCTATCTTCCCCTCTGCCTTCTGAATCTTTGCGCTGACCTCGGCGCGCCGCTTCTATCCATGCTCCTGCTTTTGTGGTTCCCCGCCAGAGAGGAGGCGCGCATTTTCGCGGGGGCTTTCGTTACGATCGCGATCGGCGCGCTTTCGCTGATTCTCCTGCTTCGGCGCGGCACGCGCGGCATTGACAAGGAAATTCCGCGCTATCTTCTTTCGCTCCAGCTCCCGCTCCTGCCGCATTATCTCTCCGTTGCGCTGATGGCGGAGGCGGCACGTTTATACGTTGAGCGAATGCTTGGAAGCGAAGCTCTGGGTGCTTACGCCGTTGCCCATTCGGTCGGCCTTGCGCTCTCGCTTGTAACGGTCAGCCTCGGCGGGGCATTCCAGCCCTGGATTCTTCGCAAAGCGGCATCGGGTGCATCCGATCGGGTGCGAAGCACCACCGAGCAGATCCTGCTTTTGCTCTGCACGCTCACGCTCCCCCTCATTCTTGCCGCACCCGAGATCTTTTCTCTCCTCGCACCGAGATCCTACGCCGAAGGGCTTGCCGCCATCCCGGCGCTTGCCTTCACCGTTCCCCTCGCCTTTCTCTCCACCGTTCCGATCTGCGCCTCGCTAAGCGCCGAGCGCCGATGGCACATTTCCCTTGCTTCTTTTTTGTCGGTAGGCATTCAGCTGCTTCTCTGCCCCGTTTTGATCGCGCGTTTTGGTCTCTCGGGCGCCTCCTTCGGCGCACTGATCTCCTATTTCTTTTTCTTTCTGCTTCACACCGTTTTCTTAAAGAAAGAACAAAAACAAATCGTAAATGCAAAGAAATGTTTGCTTATATGCCTCTCTTTCAGCGCAATCGGGCTTTCCTTCTCCATTCTCTACCCGCATCCGATTTTGCGCGCCACCCTCTTTTTCCTCTATCTTTTTGCCGCCCTGACCCAGGCCCTTCCCATGCGCCGCCTCGTTTTCGACCGCAAGCGCACGGCGTTTTCCTGAAAAACACAAAACTCGCTATTTTCCAGTTTTTTCTCTTTTTTCCTCTTGCATTTTTCCCTGCGTTTGGTATAATGGAATATAGAAAATTTTCCATTTTAAAAATCGGAGGGTGAGATGGACAAGACAGATATTTTTGAATACCGCGCAGATGTCCTGCCTCGCATCACCTTCAGCGGGCGGCACGGCATATCGAAAAAGCCCTGGCGCAACGTTCGCCGCATTTCGGAGGACTATATTTTTTATTTTGTTGTCGAGGGAGACATTTTTCTGGAGGAGGACGGAATCCCCCTCCGGCTCTCGCGCGGCGATTGCTTTTTGCTTGAACCGGGGAAGCTCCACCGCGGAACGAAGAATTCCGAATGCATCTTTTACTACGTACATTTCAGGCACGCGGATCTGCGAAAAAGAGAGATCCCGAAGGAAGACCGGGTGCGCGCTCTCGTCAGCGAGCATGCCGCCTGGCGCACCGCCGCCGAGGAGGGCGACTTTCCATCGGATCGCATCTGCATTCCGAAGCGCACACGCGTGGAGGATCGGGCGGCATTCTCGCATCTTTGCAACATGATGGAACAGTTGCTCAACCGCCAACGCACGCGCATGGAGCATTTCAACGTTCTCGGCGCGCATACGCTGAGCGAATTTTTCATCGAGCTCACGCGCCAAAGTGCGCGCTCGGTTTTTGCGGCAGGCGCGCGAGGCGAGGGTGTTTCCGAGAGGATCAACGCCGTTCTGCTCTATCTGCAAACGAACTATATGCGCCCCATCTCCTCGGCGGATATAGAGCGGGAGCTTTCCTATAATTTTGATTATTTGAATCAGCTTTTCGCAAAGCATCTGCACGTTTCGATTTTTAAGCTTCTCGAAAACGTGCGCATGGAGGCGGCAAAGCATATTTTACAGACGAGCGTCCTATCCGTCAAGGAGCTCGCCGGAGAGGTTGGATATTCGGATGATGCATATTTTTCAAAGGTTTTCAAGCGGCGCGTTGGCTGCACGCCGTCGGAATACAGGCGCGGCGAAAAAGCCGACTTTTGACAAAAGTCTGTTGACGGTAACGACGTCGCTCGGCAGTCTTAAGCTCATTCCCCTGGCGATCCCGATCTTTTTGGAATTGCTTTTTAACCACCTGATCGGAACGGTCAGCACCGCGATCCTGAGCGGATATTCGGACGAGGCCGTGGTTGCCACGGGATCGGTCAACATCGTTTTCTCACTTTGCGTGCTCTTCTTTGCGGGCATTTCCACGGGCGCGTCGGTGGTGATCAGCAACTTCATCGGTGCGGAAAAACTCGAGGATGCAAAAAAGGCCGCCGCCTCCGGCGCGATCACGGTCGGCGCATCGGGCCTCGTTCTCGCCTCCATCCTGATCGGCATCGGCCCTATGATCGCAACGGCGATGAATCTGACGGGACTCGTGCGCGAGCTGGCCATCGTTTACATGCGCATCCGCGCGATCTCGCTCGTTTTCTCCTCCCTGACCAACATTCTTCTTGCCACCATGCGATGCTATGGCTACCCTCGCTATTCGGTTGTGACCGGCATGGTGAAGAACGTTTGCAACGCATTTTTCAGCTACCTCGCGGTTTACGTGATGAAAAGCCCCTCGCTCAGCGGCGTTCGCGGCGTTGCGCTCGGACATATTCTCAGCGAAATCATCTGCCTTTCCATCGTTATCGTTCTCTTCTGCCGTCTGAAGCTCGGCATGCGCCGCCCGGAGAGCTTTTCCTCCTTTTTCTCACTTGCAAAGAGAATTTTTGCGATCGGTATTCCAACCTGTATTTCGGGCAGCATGTATACGCTCTCACAGATCGTTACCAACTCTTTTGCGCAGCTTCTTCCCTGGCCCGCGCCCGCTGCAAAAATTTATTGCGGCAACATTCTCAGCTACGCCTATCTTTTCAGCTCCGGCGTCGGCCAGGCAAACGCCCTCATGGCGGGCCGCCTTTACGGCGCAAAGCGCTATGAGCATGCCGATCGGCTGAACAAGATGCTCATACATTTCACGATCCCCGTCAATCTGACGATCTCCCTCGCCATTCTTCTTTTGCGAAGATCCTTGCTCTCCATGTTTACCGACAGCGAGGAGATCTATGCCATCGCACTCGGCGTTTTGCTCGTGGATATCATCATCGAGCAGGCCCGCGCCATCAGCCACGTTTACGAATACAGTCTGCGAAGCACCAAGTACGTGATGCCGACGATGATCGTTACGCTGATCAGCGCCTGGGTATTCTCCGTTGGCGCCGCATACGCCTTGAGCCTTCCGCTCGGTCTCGGCCTTGTTGGCTTTTATATTGGTCTTGCCTGCGACGAGTGGGTGCGCGCGATCTTCACCTATAACCGCTGGAAAAAGCGAATCGGAACGCTTGCGAGAGAGCAACGCGAAGAGGAAGCCTCCCTTCAGAATACATAACAAAAAAGCGCATTTGCAAATTATTGTTTGCAAATGCGCTTTTTTCACGCGATAGGCGCTTCGTTTTCGCCCTCGTCTGTTTTTTCTTTTTTGCGGGATGCGCTCAGGAGATCCAAAAGCCATCCGGCCAAAAATCCGAGCGTGATCGTTCCGAGAACACCGACCAGGTAGGCAACGAGCGTTGCCTCGAAGCTATTGAAGATATCTAAAAAATAAATCGAATATTTTCCGTACATATTCATGCCGAAATTGGAATGATGGAACACGGCGTTCAAGAAAACGCCGAAGCCGATGGTTGCATACATAAACGTCACCGCCTTGGCAAAGCTTTTCAGATTCAGCTCCACGCGATCCGCAAGAATAAGATAGAAGCCGTAAAGTCCCATACCAAGATGGCAGAGCGCCTCCGCCGCATGGATGAATCTGGCCTCCTGCCTATAATTAAAGAGATATTCCACCTCCGGGCTGATAAACAGCGCAAGAAACATGCCGAAGCCGAGAAAGGCAATGGCGCAGTTTGCAAAATCCTTCAGCCAGCGGCTCATAAACGGCGTCAAGGCGATAACGGTGCAGATATAAGGGCTGATGTTCTCAAGTGTCAAAAATCCCGTGGAGATACTGCCGCGATATTCGTAGGTCGCGTAGGTCCAGAAAAAGAGAAATATCGCGCAGGTGGCAACGAACAGCGGATTCAAGAGCGGGTGCTTCAGCCTCTCTCGATAATAGCACATCATGAAAAGCGCCGCGAAGAATACCACCGAAATCGCCAAAAGCAGATGCATTATATGCATGACGGCTCAGCCTCCGTTACTTCCTCGCTGCCGAGATCCTCGGCGGTCTCTTCGGAGCTTTCCTCCTCTTCAAGCCAGATCACGGTGGCATTTCCCTGCCATCCTTCCGCCCAGCCCTCGGGCGCATCCGCCTCTGTGCATCCGGCGTAGATCACAAGCTCCTCATCGCATCCCGCAAAGGCATTTTCACCGATACGAACCACGCTCTCGGGAATCGTTACCTCCTTCAGGGAGGTGCAATCCGCAAAAGCGCCATTTCCGATCTCGAGAAGCCCCTCGTGAAGAACCAAAGATCCCAGAGAGGTACAGCGGCGGAACGCACCGTTCAGAAGATGCGTTACCGTTTCGGGAATTTCGATCTCGGAAAGAGACGTGCATCCCGCAAAGGCCTCCTCGCCGATCGAGAGCAATCCCTCAAGAAGATATACCTTCGTTATTTTCGCACAATCCGAAAAAGCCTTGTTGCAGATGCCGAGAATCTTCTTATTGTTGTAGTATGCACCGAGATAGATCTCGCCACCTATGTACTTATAAGCACCCAGAATTTCGCAGAAGTTCTGATTTTCATCATCGGAATAAATGATACCCGCCGTGGTTTCATATTCCCAAATTGCCTCAATCACCACGTCCTTGGTGATCTGACGGTAGGAGCTACTCCAGGAGCGCAGATACGCACCATCCTTTACAACGGTGGGAGGCACAGCATCCTGTCCGCGCGTGATGTGCTGTTCAAGAACGCCGCTGATGAGCGTTCCTCCATTCAGCTCAAAGCGCACCTCATACGATTTTTTTCCTGCAAATAACACCATGAGCAAAAGAGCAAAAACGGTGCTGAAAAGAATCGCAAAGGTGATGATGATATTAAGTTTTCCTTTATGCTGCATCTTGGTCTCCTCCTTATTATTTTTTTCAGTATAACACACGCACGCGAGATTTTGATTGATTTTTTGTTAAAAATACGAAAATTCTTTCTTTTTCGGCCGATTTCGTCCATCTCCGCGAAAATCTACGGAAGACAAAGCTTTTTATATTCCAGAGGCGTTTGCCCGAACTTTTTCTTGAAGAGAACGATAAAATGCGAGCAATCCGAAAAGCCGGCATTTGCCGCCGCCGCAGTGACGGATGCGCCGCCGCGCAAAAGCTCCATCGCATAGGCCAGCCTTTGCATCTCAATATATTCGCGAGGGCTCGTGTGCAGATAGGCGCGAAACCAACGGTTCAACGTGGAAGCGCTGATAAAAAATCTTTGCGTGATATCCGAAACGGAGCGGATCTCCATAAAGCCCTGCTTGATATAGCGGATGATCTCGGAAAGCGGCTGTGGCAGGGGCGAGGTGCGCGCGGTGTCTGCCCCGGTTTCACTCAAGAGAGAAAGGAAGCGGAGAAGGAGCGAGATCGCCTTCAGGCCATTGGGATCCCGCTTTTGCAGATCCAAGAGCGCAAGCAGAAGATCAAAGGCCTCCTTTCGCTTCTCCTCACCAAAGGAAAGAATCGGAGCGAAATTCTCCGCATACAAAAACGAGAAGAGCGGAGATGCGGCATCCGCATCGATCCAAAGGCATCCGTAATCGTAAACGTCCGAGCATGGGAAGATACAAACGTGCACGTCGTTTGGCCGATTGATCAGAATCTCCCCCTTGGCAACGGGATACACCGTGTCGTTCACAAGGAAGGAAACGTCCTTTGAAAGGTTAAAAAAGACCTCGAGATAACCGTGGATATGCAAGGGATCCATGGTGGGATCCTCGATATCCACAAACGCATCGCACCGAACGATGCCGTATCGCATCTCGGGCAAGGAAAGCGTTTTTGAGGTGATAATCGGCGGGCGCTTCGGTTCGTACATAGAGCTTTCTCCAAAATGATCGATTTTTCATAAAAATAGGTTATTTTTTCATATAAATATGTTTTTCCGAATGTTATAATAACAAATAGAAAACCTTTTGTCAACCACTTTGGAGGAAAAAATGGGAAATTACGCACTTATGATCATCTCCCTGTTCGCATCCGCGCTCGGAACGGTAACGAGAAAATACTACACGGATAAAAGCGGCGAGGGTGTTGCAAGCAAATGCATTTACACAGCGGCCGGCTGTCTTGTGGCGGCGCTCTGTCTCGCCATCGTCGGCGACATGATGAAGCCCTCGCTTTTCACAGTGCTTCTCTCCATCCTTTTCGGTGCGATGACCGCCCTGCAGGGCATCGCGATGCTGGCGGCGATGCGCCTCGGCCCGGTTTCTTACACGATGATGTTCTCCTCCTTTTCAACGGTGATCACCGCGCTTTCGGGCGTTCTTTTCTTTCACGAAAGCATCACGGGCTTGAAGATCATCGGCATCCTTCTGATGCTCGTCAGCTTTGTTTTTGCCGTGGAGCGCAAGGCGGATCAGAAAAAGGGCAACCTGACATGGCTCCTGCTTTGCATCGTTGTTTTCCTCGGAACGGGCGCCATCGGACTGATGCAAAAGGTGCATCAGACCTCGGCCTATAAAAATGAGCTGGATATCTTCCTCGTGCTTGCTTTTATCGCTTGCGCGGCGGTGGCCTCGATCGCATCCGCAATCCTCTCTCGCACAAAGGAGAAGGCCGAGCCTCTCTTCCCTGCAATGGATCGCCGCGGCGCAATCTATCTCCTGCTCTTCACGCTGGGGGGCGGCGTTTGCGTTGCGATCAACAATAAGCTCAATCTCTTCCTCTCGGGCGTTCTGGACACCTCCGTCTTTTTCCCGATTGCAAACGGCGGCGCAGTTGTGCTCTCAACGCTTTTTGCATTTTTCCTCTTTAAGGAAAGGCTTTCGCTTCGCCGCTGGATCGGTCTTTTCATCGGCATTCTCTCCGTTGTTCTTCTCTGCATATAAAAAAAGGGATCTCATCATGTACATTCTTTAGGGCGACGGCTATGACGGCCCGATTACAGATATTGAGATCGACCGCCTGTATATGTATAACGTGGACGCGGGCGAGGACGAAAAGCTCGTTAACCGCGGCGTGATCGGAAAAATCACCGAAGTTTAATATTTTTCGGCGCGCCTGCTTGCAAAAGGGCGCGCCTTATGCTACAATAAAATAAAAATCCTAAGCGAGGTAAAACAATATGATCCATTCTTTTTTAATGATCGGACAGTCCAATATGGCAGGCAGAGGCAATGCCGCAGAAGTCGAGCCTATCGCAAACGAATCCTGCTACGTGCTTCGCAACGGCATTTTCCGCCCGATGCACTATCCCGTGAATTTTGACCGCTTCTTCTCCGGCCTCAATCTCTGCGAGAGCTTTGCGGACACCTATCAGAAGGAAAACAACGTGGAGGTTGGTCTGATCCCTGCGGCAGACGGAGGCTCCACCCTGGATCAGTGGCACGAAGGCGAGATCCTCTTTGATCACGCCTGCTATATGGCGGAGCTTGCAAGCCGCACCTCCGAGATCAAGGGCATTCTTTGGCATCAAGGCGAGGGCGATTGCTCCCCCGAGCTCTATTCCACCTACGAGGAAAGACTCACCGCGATGATCACGGCTATGAGAGAGCGCCTCGGCATGCCCGACGTTCCGATCCTTCTCGGCGGTCTCGGCGATTTTCTGAAGGATTGCCCTCTCTCTGCGCAGCTTGCGAACTATACCTACGTAAACGATGCGCTGAAGGCCGTTGCCTCCAAGGTGAAGAACGTTGGCTTCGTTTCCGCAGAGGGACTCGGATCGAACCCGGATTTCTTGCACTTCAATTCTGCGGCTCTGCGCGAATTCGGCATCCGTTACTACGAGGGCTACAAGGCACTCGTTGGAAAAATCAGAACCGAAAGCGGAAAAGAAACCTCTATCGGAGGCGCGGCATCCACGAAGCTTGAGCTTCTCTAAAATCTTCTCAAGGAAAAAACGCAATGAAAAGCAAAGATAAGTTTACAATAAATGACAATACAGTATCTTCCGAGAATCAGCTTCCGAAAGATAAATTCATCACTTATATGGGAAACGCAGATGCAAAAAAACGAATTTTGATCATCGGAAACTCGATCACACGCCACGATGCCAAGCCCGAAATCGGCTGGCACGGGGATTTTGGCATGGCGGCATCCTCTGCGGAAAAGGACTACGTGCATCTGCTTTGCGGCCGCATTCTCGAAAAGGAGGATGCTTGCATTATGGTGCATCAGCTTGCACTATGGGAGAGAAGCTGCACACAAAAG
>JAZQWS010000188.1:0-3210 GCA_045632465.1 Eubacteriales bacterium | reverse complement strand
CTCTTTGAAGAGCTTTATAAGCCCCTGGAGGAAGTGTGATGAATAAAACGAGCAAGGAAGAACTCATGCAGAAGATCCGCGAGCTTTCCTTCGTGAAAACGGAGCTTGAGCTCTTTTTGGATGCCGCACCGAACAATAAGCTTGCGCTGGATCAGTTCCACAAAACCTTGGATGCCTTGATCGCCGCCAAGGAGGAATACGAGGCCAATTACGGCCCCATCACAACCGAGGGCGTCAGCCGCGACCGCTGGAACTGGATCGACGGCCCTTGGCCTTGGCAAAGAGAGGGCGAGATGCCCGCGCCCGATGCGCCGCTGAATTGCCGCGGTGAGCGCACCTAAGGAGGAAAAAGAACTATGTGGATATATGAAAAAAAGCTTCAATACCCCGTAAAAATAAAAAATCCGAATCCCAAGCTTGCAGGTGTCATCATTTCGCAGCTCGGAGGGCCGGATGGCGAAACCGGCGCCGCCCTCCGCTATCTGAACCAGAGATACACGATGCCCTCCGCCGAGGCCATCGGCGTCCTGACCGATATCGGAAGCGAGGAGCTCGGGCATCAAGAAATGGTGGCCGCCATCCTCTATCAGCTCACCAAGGGCTTAACCCCCGCCGAGATCAAAGCGGGCGGCTTTGATAAATATTTCGTGGATCACACGCTCGGCATCTATCCCGCCTCCGCCGCGGGAACGCCGTTTACGGCCGCCGCCCTGCAATCCAAGGGCGATGCCGTTGCCGATCTCGTTGAGGATCTCGCCGCAGAGCAAAAGGCGCGTGTCACCTATGACAATATCCTCCGCCTCTCGGATGATCCCGATGTAAACGATGTCATCCGCTTCCTCCGTCAGCGAGAGGTCGTGCATTTTCAGCGCTTCGGCGAAGCCCTCAGAAGAACGCAGGAGCAGCTTGATCAGAAAAACTACTATGCCTTCAATCCCGAGTATCGCGTAAACAAAAACGCGAAAAAATAATCATCGAAAAACCGAAGAAAAAGCCGAGAGATTTTTTATGGATCTCTCGGTTTTTAATTGACTTTTTTCATGCCATGTGGTACAATATAAATATAAAATATTAAGGTGGCACATGGATATGGAAAGCATAAAGAACGAAATCCTTTCCCTCCGTAAGGAGATCGAAAAGCACGCAAAGCTCTATTACGAGCAGGATGCGCCCGTGATCTCGGACTACGAGTACGATGCAATGTTTCGCCGTCTGCAGGATCTTGAAGCGGCGCACCCGGAGCTGGATAGCGCAGATTCGCCAACCAAGCGCGTCGGCGGTCGCCCGCTCGATAAATTTGAAAAATTCACGCATAACGTGCGCATGGGAAGCCTTACGGATGTTTTCTCCTATGAGGAGCTGGAGGCCTTTCTTGCAAGAATGCAGGAATCCCTCGGCGATGGCGTTTCCTATTCCGTCGAGCCGAAGATTGACGGACTCTCGGTTTCCCTGATCTATGAAAACGGTGTTTTCGTCAAAGGCGCAACGAGAGGTGACGGATTTGTGGGCGAGGAGGTAACCGAAAACCTCAGAACTATCCGCTCCATCCCTTTGAAGCTTTCCGAGCCGATCCCCTATCTCAACGTGCGCGGCGAGGTCTATATGCCGAGAAGCGTGTTCGAATCGCTGAATATTGCCCGCGAAGCCGAGGGACAGTCGCTTTTTGCCAATCCGAGAAACGCCGCCGCAGGCTCTCTCCGCCAGCTCGATCCCAAGATCGCCGCAAAGAGAAGGCTGGAGATCTTTGTTTTTAATCTCCAGGAGGGCTCGCTGTATATGGACGGCAGGGAAGCAAAGTCGCATGGCGAAACGCTCTCGCGCCTCGCAGAGCTCGGCTTCACGGTTCTTCCCGAATATAAGATCCTTTGCGGTAGCGAGGCCGTGAAGGAGCACGTTGCCGCCCTCGGCGAGATGCGCCCCGAGCTTTCCTTTGATATGGATGGCGCGGTCATCAAGATCAATGATCTGGAAAGCCGCGTGAAGATCGGAGAGGGAACAGGCGTTCCCAAATGGGCGGTGGCCTATAAATATCCCCCCGAGGAGAAGGAAACCAAGCTTCTCGATATCTCTCTCCAGGTCGGAAGAACCGGCGTGATCACTCCCATCGCGGAGCTTTCTCCCGTCCGCCTCGCGGGAACAACCGTCAGCCGCGCAACGCTCCATAACGGCAATTATATCAAGGAGAAGGATATCCGCATCGGAGACACCGTTGTTATCCGCAAGGCAGGTGAGATCATTCCCGAAATCGTTGCCTCCGTGGAAAAATACCGTGACGGAAGCGAGCGCCCCTTTGAAATGCCCTCTCTTTGCCCCTCCTGCGGCCAGGCCGTTAAGCAGGACGATGCGGGAGACGGAACGGCCGTTCGTTGCTATAACCCCGCTTGCCCCGCGCAAAGAAGCCGCAGTATCGCGCATTTTGCCTCTAAGGGCGCGATGAATATTGACGGTCTTGGCCCGCAGATGGTCGAGCTGCTTCTCCGAAGCGAAAAGATCGAGGACGTAACCGATCTCTATAAATTAACCGTGGAGGATCTCAAGGATCTTGAGCGTATGGGCGAAAAAAGCGCGCAAAATCTCATTTCCGCCATCGAAGCCTCTAAAGGTGCAGGTCTTGAAAGACTTCTGTATGCCCTCGGCATCCGCCAGGTCGGCGAGGTTGCCGCAGAGCAGATCGCAGGCAAATTCGGATCGCTTTCTGCGCTTTTTGATGCAACGGCAGAGGATTTCGCGGCCATGAGCGATATCGGAGAGATCACCGCCGCGTATTTAACCGAATATTTTGCCGATCCCGCGCATCGCGCGATTTGCGATCGTCTTGCCGCCCTCGGTGTAGAAACCGTGGCGAAAAAGCAGGTAAGCTCCGCCACTCTCGAAGGTCTCACCTTCGTTATCACGGGAACGCTCCCGTCCATGACGCGCGAGGAAGCAACCGAGCGCATCAAGCAAAACGGCGGCAAGGTATCCTCCTCCGTTTCAAAGAAAACCTCCTACGTGCTCGCAGGCGAGGAAGCCGGCTCAAAGCTTACCAAGGCAAAAGAGCTCGGCGTCACCGTGATTGACGAAGCGGCATTCCTCGCCATGCTTTCTTAAAGAGCCTTCTCGCAAAAAGATTACGTGAGGTGCCGGAATGAATAAAGAAATCGAAAGCATCCTCCGCGCGCATCCAATGTTCTTGTCGCGCGCAGGATGGACGTATCACCCACCTGTCTG
>JAZQWS010000187.1:0-3673 GCA_045632465.1 Eubacteriales bacterium | reverse complement strand
GCCTCACCGCGGAATCCAAGCGTCATGATCGCGGAAAGATCGTCCTTTTCGCGGATCTTGCTGGTTGCGTGGCGCTTCAAGGCCACGGGAAGATCCTCGGCCGTCATGCCGCATCCGTTATCCGTGACGCGGATCATGGAGACACCGCCGCGCTTGATTTCGGCAACGATGCGCGTTGCGCCTGCGTCAATGGAATTTTCAAGAAGCTCCTTCAAAACGGACGAGGGACGCTCCACCACCTCGCCTGCGGCGATCAGGTTGGCGATCTCAAAGCTCAAAACGTTGATTTTTCCCATATTTTTTCCTTTCTCTCTTTAGGAGAGAAGCTTTTTCAGACTAAAGAGAAGATTCATTGCCTCAATAGGCGTCATGGTATTCAGATCGGCGGCGCGAATCTGATCGGCAGCCTCACTGTCCTTGCCTGCGGTCAGAGCAGCAAAGAGATCAGGCTCGCTCTCTTTTTTGGGCGCGGGCGCACTTCTCTGCGGACCGCCCGCTTCGATTTCGGCAAGAATCTCTCTTGCGCGCTTAATAACCTCATTCGGAAGTCCTGCAAGCTTAGCAACCTCGATACCGTACGAATCATCCGTTCCGCCTCTGACGATCTTTCGCAGGAAGGTGATGCTATCGGCGCGCTTTTTGGCGGCAATGTTGTAATTTACGATACCTTCAAACTGCTCTTCCATTTCGGTGAGCTCGTGGTAATGCGTTGCAAAAAGGGTTTTTGCTCCGATTTTTTTCGAATGTGTGTATTCCACAACGGCGCGGGCAATCGACATACCGTCATAGGTGCTGGTGCCTCTGCCGACCTCGTCATAAACGATCAGCGAGCGCTTGGTTGCATTTTTGAGGATGGCGGAAACCTCGGTCATTTCCAGCATGAAGGTGGACTGACCGGAGGCAAGGTCATCCGATGCGCCGACACGCGTGAACACCTTGTCCACAATTCCGACACGCGCTTCCCTTGCGGGAACGAACGAGCCGATCTGCGCCATCAGAACGATCAGGGCAACCTGGCGCATATAGGTGGATTTACCTGCCATGTTCGGGCCGGTGATGATCATCATGCGGTTGGCGGCGGTATCAAGCACGGTATCGTTCGGAACAAAATAATTATCCGTTACGAAGCGCTCGACCACGGGATGGCGGCCGTCCTTGATATAAAGATCGGTGGAAAGATCCACCTCGGGGCATACAAAGCTGTTTTTATCCGCAACCTCGGCAAGACTGCGGTATACATCCACGGCGGCCAGGATGGAAGCGGCGGCGCGGATGCGCTCATTTTGCTGGCAGATCATTTCGCGAAGCTCGGAGAAGATCTCAAACTCCAGCGTGCAAAGCTTTTCCTCGGCGCTGAAGATGGTTCCTTCCATTTCCTTCAGTTCCTGAGTGATATATCGCTCGCAATTCACGAGCGTTTGCTTTCTTACGTAGCGATCGGGAACGCTGTCCACAAAGGACTTGGAAACCTCGATATAGTAGCCGAACACCTTGTTGTAGCTTACTTTCAGGGTGCGGATACCGGTTTCTTCCTTTTCCCTCTCCTCGATGGAGGCCATAATATCGGTGGAATCGTTTTTGATGTGGCGATAATAATCCACCTCGGAATGGAATCCGTCACGGATCATGCCGCCCTCTCGCACGGTTAAGGGGGGCGCATCGGCAATGGCGCGCATCAGAAGATCGCAAATATCCGTTAAGGGATCGAGCTCGGCAGCAAAGGAAACGAGCGCCTCGTTTTCCGAATCCATGAGCATATTCTTCACGGCGGGAAGGCAGGCGATGCTGACGGCGATGGCGCGAAGATCTCTTGCATTTGCCGTTCCGTACACGGCCTTGGCCGTCAGTCTTTCGATATCAAGAACCGTGGAGAGCGCCTCCGCCATATCGGCGCGGAGCTCCGCATTCTTGACGAAGGCGGAAACCATGGCCTGGCGATGCGAGATCACCACGGGATCGAGAAGCGGCTTCAAAACGAAGGAGCGCAGAAGGCGCGCGCCCATCGCGGTTTTTGTTTTATCGAGAACCCAAAGAAGCGAGCCGCGCTTTTCCTTGGTTCGCATTGCCTCGCAAAGCTCAAGGTTGCGGCGCGTGTTGTAATCCAGCTCCAGGTACTGCCCCTTGGAATACACGCGAAGCTCCTTGACGAAGGCAATTTCGGTTTTCTGCGTTTTTTGTATGTAAAGCAGGAGCGCGCCAACGGCCATGACCATTTCGGGCGCATCCAGCTTTTCGCTCTCCTTCATGAAGAAGCGAAGCATCGCGTTTTTCGCGCGATCGTAATCAAACAAAGCGGCTTCGTTATCGGTGATGAAGGTGTTGTATTTATCCTTCAAGGAATGCGTTACCGTGGCGCTCTGATTTGCCTCATCAAAGAGAATCAGCTCGGCAGGCTGATAGACGGCAAGCTCGCTTTCAAGGACGGAGGGCGGCGTTTCCTTTCCGAAGAAGGTGACGAAAACCTCGCCCGTTGAAACGTCGGCCGCGGAAAGCGCAACGCCGAGAGATCCATAGCAAAGGGCGGCGAGGAAGTTATTCTTCCCCTCGTTCAGCATTTCGCCGTCGGTCACCGTTCCGGGGGTGACAACGCGGGTTACGTCACGGCGGACGAGTCCCTGCGCGCTTTTCGGATCCTCAACCTGCTCACAGATGGCAACCTTGAAGCCGCGCTCCACGAGGCGGGCCACGTATACGTCGGATTTATGAAAGGGCACGCCGCACATCGCCGCGCGCTTTCCGCCGCCGCAATCTCTCGCCGTCAGCGTTAGCTCCATTTCTCTTGAAACCAGAACGGCATCCTCGAAAAAGCACTCGTAAAAGTCACCGAGGCGGTAAAAAAGGATGTAGCCCTCGTACTGCGCCTTGACCTCTAAATACTGCTGCATCATCGGGGTTACGGTTTCAAGATCTTTTCTGTTGTCGATAACTTCCGCCATCGGTGTTCGCTCCTTTGATTACTTAAATAAGACTTATTTCGGGAGGAGCAAGCCCCTCCCCTACCGGGCAAAAAATATTAGTGGCTACAGCCACCGCAGGTGGAGCAATCGTGCGTGCAGGTGGAGGGGCGCTCGCCGGTGATGCAGAACTTGATCTCTGCGTTTACCTCGGCCATCAGCGCGTTTACGCCTGCCTGCGCATTCGTGAAGGCAACGTATTTATCGTTGACAACGATCTCGGCGGCAAGAGCCTCCATATGTGCGCGGAGCTTGGCAACCGCCTCTTCCTTTTCATCGTTATCCTCTTTGATAAACGCCTCGGTGAGAAGCTTTCTATCGGTTTCGTATTCAGCAAGCTTTGCCTGCAGATCCGCATCTGCCTCGTAGGCTTCCTTTGCGGTTTCAAGCGCTTTGATCTCATCGCTCTCTGCGATGGCAAGTCCAAGGGTGTGTGCAAGCTCAATAATCTTCGTCATTTTTATATCCTCTTTTTAAATTTTATTCTTTTGTTTTAATCCACGGCTTCGCCAAACAGATCAAACGGCGTTGCCTTGGTGATTTTTACGTTGATAAATTCGCCGATGCGGCTCTTCTTATCCGTGAAACGCACGAGCTTTCCGCCCGCCGTTCTTCCGATATAGTTTCCCTCGCCCTCGCGCGCATTATCCTCTGCGAGGATGCGAACGGTTCTGTCTTGGTACGGAAGATTCTTCTCCAAGGCGATCTCCTTTTGCAGG